>DATLIT010000088.1:0-3656 GCA_035539295.1 Terrimicrobiaceae bacterium
GAGAAGGTGGCGACGCCGGTAAGATTCTTGCCGCGCATTATTGCCTGGAAAGTCCCTTCACTTGGGAAGAACGTCCCATTGCTGAAAGGATCACCGTTATGCTGACCCGAGCCATAGGAGGGCGTAATTCCCAGAGGGGTCAACGCCAGGATGAGCAAAATTCCCCAGGCGGCCTTGAGGATTCGATTGCGTTTGGGGTGGAAAACGAGCACGCGGTTGCGGCGCATAGACTGCACATATGAGAAAATCGCCCTGATCCCGTCAAGACGAAATCTGCGAAATTGCTCTGCCGCGGAAGAAGAGCCACCCGGCTACAACGAGCAGGCATACAATCGCAAGAGCCCGCACCTGCCACCAGCTCCACCACGGAGGAGGCGGGGGTTTGAGCGGAATGCTCAGGAGAGTATGAACCGGGCTTTGGCGACCATTCGCTTCGATCGGAATGATCCTTAGCGACAGAATCGTGCTCTTTCCGAGTCCCGTGAGAATGGCTTCCGTGGTTTGAGGAGCGACCTGCTTGATCTTAGCTTTTGGAAATTCCCGCCATACGGATACCACCCGCCCTCCGTTCTCGCTTTCGAGCGGGGCATGTGAATTTTGCAAAACAAGAAGTTGCTCGGCAGGTGATTTCGTACCAGCTGCAACGACCGGTCTGCTGACGGAACCAGCCGGCTTGGGACGCTGGAACTCAATCCGATAGGTGCGAGGTTCCGGAGAGGGATCCAGCCATTTCAAATGGACCCTTCCTGGAAAAGTCTCGGCCGAAATAACCTTCAGACGATCGCGAGCGACCATTCTGGCAAGTTCATCCCTATTGATCCCGAGCGCCGGCTTATCTTCCTCGTCCTGACGGGTTGGGTCTGAGGGATCTCCGGTGGCGGGTTGTAAAGACAGCGGCTCTGCGTTCTCCATCCGAACGGAGGCCTTGACAGGCATTTCGGATGTTCCTGAATCCCAAGTGGCAACAACGGTTCCTCGCCGCTCACCCGCCGGCGCCTCTGCAATTCCGGAGACGACGAGCGTCTTCGTTTGTCCCGGCGCGATCTCTATTGCGACGCCCTCTGTGGGAAGGATTATCCAGGGATCCTTCGCTGCCATTCGGACCCTCGCATTCACCTCACCTACATTTCTGAGAACCAGATTCCCTTGCACCGGGCGATCACGACGCAATTCTCCCAGCTCGAGAGGCGCCTGTCCCTCGAAGATGATCCTGGCGGGGGACCTTCTCCAAGCGACCGGAATTGCTGTTAGAAGCTCACCAACTCGAATCGAAACGAAATCTTCCGCAGAGGCGGGTGCGGATGTGCCAAGGTTAACAGTCATATGCCGGGCTTCGTCCGGCTTCAGCGTCACCGAACCGACAGGGGCGATTCCAGTGGGCACGCCGATTTCGACAGTCACTACGCGATTCGAGATGTTTCTCACGCTGATTGCGCCCGGAATTCCAGATTCCAGCTTGAGTGATGGCGGGTTCACTTCTATGGGCGGGACCCCCTCCGCAGATAAGTTCACGGCACCTTTCGCGTCGCCTTCAATCTCCAAAAGGCCACTCAGGTGACCTGTGCCCAGAGGCACAACCGAAAGCGTAGCCCGCGCTTCGCTTGAGGCGGGAACATGGATCTCGCTGGATTCCAAAATCGCCCAGGGCGGAGCCTTGAGACGGAGCACTGCGTCTGCCTTCCCGCTGTTCAAAAACACAATCTGAGCTTTGGAGGGCAACCCCGCCGGAATGCTCCCCATCGCAACTGTGCGCGGGTAATCCACCTGGCTCGTCAAGGGCCGGACCGTAACGGTCACCTTTGCGCGAGCAGAAACAGCCGTTCCATCGCCCTGTACGGCGTAAGTAAATTCGTCGGCGTCCAGTCCTTTGCTCCTGTCGTGCTGATAAACCACCTCGGCATTCAAGTCGTCGATCCGACGGATTTCTTTAATCGCGCCTTTTTCCGGCGCGGAACGAATCAGAAAATTGAGGCGATATCCGCCGCGGGTCCCGGAGCGTAAGGGTATCAACACGGTTCCGCCACGCTCCACTTCCACGCTGACGGATTCGGGCACAGGTGGAACCCTCAGCGGCTGCGCGAGCACCAGGTGGCCGGCAGGACCTAAGAAAGACAGCAGAAAGACCAAACGGAACGGGGAAGACTGTCTGTTCACCGGTGATCGGTGCGCTTTGCTCGATGGCTTTCAAGCCAGGCGAGAGCCTTGACGTAGCTCTGACGATCGAGAAAGTGGCGCAATTGGGGATCACAATTTGGACGTACTCGCGCGATGGCAGTGTCCAACCGTGACGCAGCTGCCTTGAGGCGTTCGAGGTGAGCACGAGGGTAGCGGGCACGGAGTTCGTGGTCGGCGATGACACCGAGTCGTTCCTGAAGCGCTTCGCGGAGTTCGGTGAACTCTGTATTCATGAGGGAAGCGAACGCTCTCGCAAGCTCTTCGGCGGACCCAGAATCTCTGAAAGGACAACCGCGGCGCGCAAACCTCCTTGCGACTGGAGAAGTTCGCGAATGCGAGGAGCTTGTTTCGGCACCTCGGGTAGCGGAGGCTTGGCAATCTTGTGGAGAGAGTCGAACCTGCGATGTTCCTGCCAGCGCGGCACTGGCGGCGCGTGCACCAAAATTGGTCTTCTCTCGGGCTGAGGGAGCGGTGGCGGAACCAGCCGGTCTGGCGAAGGAGCGGGCATGGGAACGGGACGCTCCCCCCTCTTTGGCTCCATTCTCTTCGGCTCGATCCGCTCTGCCTCCACTCTCTTCGACTCAGCTCTTTTTGGGATGACTGGCGGTGGCGCCTCCTCAGGCAGTCCCAGCGCTTCCCTGAGCCGACGCATGGCTGTTTCTGTTCCTGTCGCGTCGGGACCTGGCTCCTGCTTTGCGATGGGTTCGCCGGTTGCGTCAGCCCGTTTTTCCAGCTTGCGCTTTTCACGCCTTTCCTTCGATTTCTGGATGATCCAGTTGATGATGCTGATCAAGGCGATCAGCAGAATTATAACGAGCTGCTCCATGTGCGTAAACTAGCCTCCAGCCATCAACTGCCGTGAGTTGGTCTCTCAGGACCGGCGATTGATTCGCGCATGCCTGTGTCGGACTGGATGTTCTTCATTTTTAAATAATCCATCACGCCGAGATTGCCGCTGCGGAAGGCTTCTGACATCGCCAAGGGAACTTGGGCCTCGGCCTCGACAACTTTTGCTCGCATCTCCTGCGTGCGCGCCTTCATTTCCTGCTCACTGGCAACAGCCGCGGCGCGCCGCATTTCTGCCTTCGCTTGGGCAACAACTTTGTCGGCTTCCGCCTGCTCGGCCTGAAGCTTGGCGCCGACGTTGTCGCCAATGTCCACATCGGCAATGTCGACGGAAAGAATTTCGAATGCGGTCCCGCTGTCGAGGCCCTTTTGCAGGACCACTTTCGAAATACGGTCCGGATTTTCGAGAACGTCCTTGTAGGACACCGCCGAGCCAATGGAGGTGACGATTCCTTCGCCCACGCGTGCGATGATTGTTTCCTCGGTGGCGCCTCCCACAAAGCGATCGAGGTTCGAGCGAACGGTGACACGCGCACGCACCTTGACTCCAATCCCATCGCGGGCGACGGCATCAATCGTGGTCCTCCCGGCCGACTGCTGAGGATTCGGACAGTCGATGACTTTGGGATTAATGC
>DATLIT010000089.1:0-7710 GCA_035539295.1 Terrimicrobiaceae bacterium
GCTCAAGATCATCCAAGGGGTTGCCAAAGAGGGCATCGTAGGCATGGAGGTTGTGGAGGTCTCCCCTCCCTATGATATCTCCGATATCACGTCGCTGCTGGCGGTTCGGGCCATGGCCGACACGCTCGCCACGATGGTCAAACACGGACGCGTCGGCGGACGTCTTCAACTCAGCTGATCAATGGAGACGTGGCTGGCCCGTCTTCATTCTCGCGGTGAATGATACGGAAAGCAGGGTGCTGATACCAAGGCAGACCGCAATTCCCGAGCTGGTCCGCGTAAAAGCGGGAGCCCTGGACCGAATGGGCATTTACGCCGAGCGCTATGGCTTCAGACGGATTTTTTTATTTTTCAGCGCCGGTCTTGATAGCCAACTGCTTGAACGTCTGACCGCATCGCTCCGCTCCCGCAAAATTGAGCTTCTGAAAAAGACGCAAGTGGAGTCGGTGAGTTTCGAGGCGACCATCGAACTCTTCCGCCAATCGCCAGGAAGCGCTGAGGCCGTGATTGGAGTGGGCGGGGGCAAAGCCCTTGACGTCGCCAAGTATATCGCGTTCCTCTTGCGCCTTCCGTATCTTTCTGTACCCACGTCCCTCTCGAACGATGGTTTTTGCAGTCCCCAATCGAGTTTAACAGTCGAGAACCGCCGTCGCACGGTGCCCTCGGCCATGCCTTTTGGAGTCGTTCTCGACACAGCAGTGTCCTTAAACGCACCCGAAAGCCTCTGGCATTCTGGCGTTGGGGATCTCGTCTCCAAATTCACAGCGATTACGGATTGGAAAATGGCTTTTCATGCGACCGGAGCTCACTTCGATGATTTTGCCGCCTTGCTCTCAGATGCCAGTGTCTACCAATTTATGGCCAGACCCAATCGCGACATTGAGGGAATGAGGTTGTTGGGAACCGCGTTGCTCTTGAACGGCATCTCCATGTCGATTTGCGGGTCGTCCCGACCGGCGAGTGGCAGTGAGCACCTCATATCGCATGCTTTGGATAGTATCGGCAAAAGGCCTCGGCTGCACGGACTTCAAGTGGGAGTCGCCACCTATCTGATGAGCCTTCTGCAAGGCCAGAACTCTGAACGCATCGCGGCTCTCTTTGCCGCGACCGGTTTTTGGCAGGAGATCGCCCACGACCCTTTCGATCGCGGCGAATGGCTCGAAGCAGTCCGGTTGGCACCTTCGATCAAATCGGACTTCTACACCGTTCTCTCCTCTCGGGACTGCGTCCCGGAAATCCAAAGATCTCTGGATTCCGATCCGAATCTGCGCCAGTGCTTTAAAGCGTAAACTGAATCGCAGTCGGGTCTTGGCAAACTCTTAGAACCGCGCGACGACCCAGGTCGGCTTATAATCTTAAGCGTGTGAAGATATGCTTAGTCGAGAACGCTGCGGGCCTGGAAATGGTCCTGGCGAGATCGCAGGACACGCGAAATGCCGGTGATTGCAGGATCACGTTTTTCGACGCCGACGAAAGATGCAGGGCGGGAGATCGCACAAACTAGTGAATGAGCGAACGTTAGCAGGGCGTTTGTTGCAGACCTCCTCATTGTAAATTTCCGCAGGGCGTGGGCCGTGAAACTCTTCGCGTAAGCATTGTAGTAGCGTAGCCGGAAGAGTCATCATTTAGAGGAATTGTGTTTTCCCGCTTTCGATGTTGCGAAAGCTAATCTTGCGTCTCTCCGAGATGTCTTCACACTAGCCGTCACGATGAAAGCCACGCCTCGGGAGGAAACTTTATCCTGGTTTGCAGTGCCTATCGCGCAGGTAGTCAGGCAGCTGAAAACAGATCTGCAAGCCGGATTGGGGTCGGGCGAGGTTTCCGAACGGCTCGAGAAATATGGTCCCAATCGCCTGCCAACCGCGGGCAAGAGGAGCCCGCTCATGCGCTTCTTCATGCAGATAAATAACGTTCTTATTTATGTGCTGCTCGCGGCCGCCGTCGGCAAGTTGCTCCTCGGCGAGTGGCTGGATGCCTCGGTAATTCTAGGCGTCGTCATCGTCAACGCCCTGCTTGGCTTTATTCAGGAAGGGAAAGCGGAGAAAGCCTTGGACTCAATCCGGAACATGCTTTCTGCCGAAGCGATGACCGTGCGGGAAGGAAACACGCGAATGATTCCTGCCGAGGAACTTGTTCCCGGAGACGTCGTCTTGCTCCAATCGGGCGACAAGGTGCCCGCCGACATTCGCCTCTGCGAAGTCAAGAACCTCCGCATCGAGGAAGCACCTCTAACGGGTGAATCGGTGCCGGTGGATAAGATCGAGGACGCCGTCGATCAAAAGGCTCAAATTGGCGACCGCAAGAGTATGGCTTACTCCGGCACGCTCGTGGTCTCCGGTCGGGCCAAGGGAATTGTGGTCGCTACCGGGGCGGACACCGAACTGGGTCACATCAACCAAATGCTCTCCGGAGTTCAAGCGATGGAGACTCCGCTCCTTCGGCAGATCGAGAAATTCGGTAAGGTCCTCACCATCTTAATTCTCATTGTTTGTGCGATCACCTTTGCCTATGGCCGCCTCTTCCTGGACATCGGCTTTGTAGATATGTTTAAGGCAGCTGTTGGTGTCGCCGTGTCGGCAATTCCCGAGGGCCTACCTGCTATCGTTACGATCACCCTTGCCATCGGCGTCCAGCGGATGGCACGGCGTCATTCGATCATCCGTCGACTCCCGGCCGTGGAAACCCTTGGATCAGTCTCGCGGATATGTTCGGATAAGACCGGAACCCTCACCCGCAATGAAATGGTGGTCTCCGCCGTCGCGACCGCTGACTCTTCATACGAAGTCACGGGAGAGGGCTACGCGCCCCGCGGAGAAATTCTGAGAGATGGCCAACCGGTTTCCAAGAACCCTGTCCTGGAAACAATGGCGCGAGCGTCTCTGCTTTGTAACGAATCCTCGATTCACGAGGAGGGTGGGGTCTGGAAACTAACGGGTGATCCGACAGAGGGAGCCTTGCTTCCCTTCGCCGCCAAGGTCGGTCTCTCCGCTGAGGAGGAGCGAGCCGCCTTTCCGCGGACAAACATGATCCCTTTTGAGTCGGAACATAAGTTCATGGCCACTCTCCACGACTCGATCCTTTTCGTCAAAGGCGCCCCCGATGTGGTTATCAATTATTGCAGCTGTCAGGAGCTCTCCGACGGGACCCAGGCGCCTCTTGATCGAAAATTTTGGGAGCAGAAAAACGAAGAGATCGCCAGCGAAGGCCAAAGAGTGCTGGCACTTGCCTGTCTGAAGAACGGCAGCATAAACGAAGCTAATTTGACTCCCGAAGGCCTTACCAGAGAGCTCGCTCTCCTTGGACTTGTCGGGATCATCGATCCACCTCGCGATGAAGCCGTAGCTGCGGTCAAGGAATGCCATCAGGGTGGCATTCGGGTAACCATGATTACGGGTGATCATGCGGTCACGGCAGCCAGCATCGCTAAGATGCTCGGCATCGGCGACGGGAAGTCTTATGTCACCGGTCGGCAGATCGAGGAGATCGATGATGATGCCCTTGAGGGCAAGTGCCGCCGCATCGACGTCTTTGCCCGCACTAGTCCCGAGCACAAGCTGCGGCTCGTTCGCGCTATGCAGGCCTCCGGGCAAGTGGTGTCCATGACAGGTGATGGGGTCAATGACGCTCCCGCGCTCAAGCAAGCTGATGTGGGTGTCGCCATGGGCATCAAAGGGACGGAAGTCTCGAAGGAAGCCGCGGAGATGGTCCTCACCGACGACAACTTCGCCTCGATTACTGCGGCCGTGCGAGAAGGGCGCACCGTCTACAATAACATCGAAAAAGCCATCCTCTTCATGCTTCCCACCAACGGTGGCCAGGCACTGACCATCCTTGCAGCGATCTTCCTGGGTCTCGTGCTTCCGGTGACGCCTCCGCAGATTCTCTGGATCAATATGGTCACTTCTGTAACGCTGGCTCTGGCAATTTCCTTCGAACCTCACGAGCGAGATGTCATGTCGCGACCGCCACGTCGGGCCAATCAACCTTTAATAAATCGGTTCGGCATCTGGCGTATCGCGTTTATCTCGGTTCTATTGCTGGTCTTTACCTTTGGGACATTTTATTGGCTAAGTCATCACGGAGCTTCTATAGAACTCGCCCGCACTGGCGCGGTGAATGCCTTGATCCTGGGTCAGGTCTTTTATCTCGTGAATAGCCGATTCTTATTCGAATCCTGTCTCTCCGTTCGGGCTCTCATGGGCAACCCACTCATTCCGGCGGCGATCGCCGGAGTTGTCGTCCTTCAGGCGCTCTTTACCTACGCGCCCTTTATGCAGCAAATTTTCGGCAGCGAGAGCCTGCCGCTGTGGGTCTGGAAATGGTTGCTCCTCGGCGGCGTAGTCTTCTTCATTCTGGTCGAACTCGAGAAGCTACTGGTTCGATTGATCTATCCTCAAGTCAAGCCTGCTTGAGACTGCAGCCCGGCTAGGGTGAAGTAGCCTTTGCGGAAACCCTGTCGGGACGACGCCGCGGTAGCTTCTGTGTCAGGCGCCCGCGCTCTTCGGAGCAGCCAGGCCGAGCATAAGGAGAGACATCCCGCTAAAGAGCAGATTTATTCCGAAGAAAAGGCCCAAGACCCAGGCAGAATCTGACGGCCATCGAGAATAGACCATGATGCCAAGGATGAGCGCGGCGATGCCGTTAATCAGCGTCCAGCTCCAGCCGGCATGCTTCCGCAGTCTGAGGGCGCCTCCGATGAGGGAAATTCCTTCTACGATGAGAAAGACTGCAAAAATCAGGGTGATCACTGCGATGCTCGAGGCAACGCAAACAAACAGCGCAAATCCCGCTGCGATGCGGATGACTGCGAAAAGCGCCTCGAGGGCACGGTGGGTGACCTCCTTGCCGAAGAGGGCCACGAACAAGGCAATTGCACCGCTTATCAGCGCAAATGCTCCCAGAAATTGTGCAATCACCACCGAGAAGAACAGAGGGGAACCAATCGCTAAGAAACCTACGAAAAGAGAAAGGATACCTCCAGCGATAAGCCAGCCGCGGCTCATGGAGAGGGCTTCACGCGCCGTAGCGGGAGAAACATTCGTCGTCATTGAAAGGAATCTTCAAGCAATTCGAGACGAAAAAGGCGAGCAGTTTTTTAAACATAAGCTTTCCGCAGAGACGCTTTGAGAATTTGCGCCGCAATGCGCCCGATCTTGCCCGTTCCCACAATTCCTGCGATCTTCGCATACAGGTCGAATCCCACCAGGCCGCTGAGCGAGAAGTTGAGTTCACGAACCCTATTGTAGGCACGATGCGTTTTTCTGTTTAGCGTGAGAATGAGAGCGACTGTATGCTCGGCCACGGCACGGGGTGGGTAGCTGGGGACGCGCGAAACAGCGATGGCCAATTCCTTAGCCACCTCGAGCTCGACATTGTTAAAGCCAGCGCATCGCAGAGCTACCATGCCGACGCCTCGCTCCGCCAGACTTTGGAGAGTAGGCCGACGGACCTGATCGTTCACAAACACGCAGACCGCTCTTGCTCCTTACGCCGCAAAGGCGGTATCTGGTTCCAGGCGGAAATGATGGAACCTCAAATCCAAATCCTCCACACCCGCGGCTTTGCTGAGATACTCGCGATCGTAAGGTTTCCTATCGTAAACAGCTATCCGCGGTTTTCAGGTTCCATGACACGCCACAATTTCAAACCGTGTTGCGATGACAAGCAATTCCTAGCCGCGGACGCAACCGAAACACCTGCCGACAGTTCCCCTCCAGAACGGAACTTTGCGCTCGCGGTCCTCCGCTCTATACTCGCCCAACCCTCCCGATCCGTGTGCCTCAATTGTAAAGTTTTGGTAGGCATCTTTGCTGCCCTAACGCTGTGCACTGGTCTCGAGGTGTTTCGGCCGGCGCCTGACGGTGAGCGGGTCTTGCAGCGTGCCTGGGCAATCGTCGGATCAGCCGAAAGCACTGCTGAACAAGTTGCCAGGGCTGCAGTCGATTATGGGGATGCGTTGAGAGCGCTTTTGCCGCGTATGGAAAAACATTCTGGAGATCTGGCCACCGCGTCACTTGGGAAAGAACTCTCCGGCTACTACCATCGCGATCTTTTCTCCGAGATCAGTCCCATTTCGCCAGTCCCATGAGACCACCGCGGGCCTCCACCGGTCGGGATTGGGCTTGCCAGCGATTGGCAGTATTCCCAGGCGGCAACAACTCTCCTTTGGCAGGATACCGAGTTCCTCTTACGCTGCTGGCAATTCCGAAGGAATCTGCTCCCACTTCGTTCGAGGTGCACCTGGCAGATCCCAGCCGAATCGGAACGATACGCGTCGGGGTCCGCACCTTTGCCCTTGCCATGGATCTTGAAGCCGCCTTGGATGCGAGTCACGCAACCGGACCTCGTTTCCTCGATGCGCTCGGCTATCTGTTACGTTCAGATCCTAAGAGGTCCCGCAGACGCAATCGAGAAAGGATTTCCATGACGAAATCAGTTCTCAGATTGCTTAAGTTAAGCGGTGTTCGCAACACTCGGACGGGACCGTAATTTCCCAAGAGATTCACATGGCATCTAAAAATGACGCCTGTCCCCATGATGTTTACCAATTCGGCTCGGAGGAAATCCGCGGCGAAATCGTTACTCAGGTTTTTTAGCTGGCTGATTAAACCAGCGCGATTCTTATTCCGAGTAGCGCTCGTCGTTTGGGCCACTCTGGCGATTTACTATTCGAATCTGCCGTGGCCCGCGCTGCGATTGATCCTGTCGATGGCATTCCTGGCGTTCAGTATTTGGGGATTATGGCTGACGCGCCGACGGTGGATGTCCTTGGCCTTTGCGGCGCTCTTTGTTGGTGTGTTGATCTGGTGGATCAGCATCAAGCCGTCCCATGATCGTGACTGGCGGCCAGAAGTCGCAGTGATGCCAGAGACATTCATCGATGGAGACGATGTCCGCATCACGGGTTGTCGCGACTTTGACTACCGCCGCAGAGACGACTTCACGGTGCGATACATTGAGCGAAAGGTATCGCTGTCCCATCTCACTGGGATCGATTTTTTTGTGTCCTACTGGAAGCAGGGGTCAGTGGGGCATACATTTTTAAGCTTTATCTTCGACAACGCTCCTCCCGTATGCATCTCGATTGAGACACGGCCCGAAGTGGGAGAGGGATTCGCGCCGATCGCTTCGCTCTTCAAGCAGTTCGAATTGATCTACGTCGTGGGTGAAGAGCGCGACTTGGTGCGTGTTCGCACCAACTTTCGAAACGAGGATGTATACCTCTACCACATGAACGTCTCCCCGGAGAACGCGCGCCGCCTCTTTCTGGTTTACCTCCAGCGCATCAACGAACTCGCTGCGGCGCCCGAGTTCTATCATTTGCTGAGTAACAGTTGCACTGTAAACATCGTCCGGTATGCCAATGCGGCGGGGAGGGTCGGGCGACCTGATTTCCGCCATTTCCTCAATGGCCTCATCGACAGATATCTCTATGAGACAGGCAGGATCGACACGACACTTCCTTTTGAAGAACTGCGCCGGCGTTCTCACATCAACGAGGTCGCGCAGGCTGCCGATAACGCTTCGGATATTTCGCAGCGCATCCGCGCATCCCTGCCGACCTTACAGCGCTGAGTTTCGCCGCCGCGACTCAAAGCAGGTGTTGATCGGTCCCGCGCAGTAGGGGAGCGAAGTTGGCAGGGAACCCGCGGCCAAAGCCGAAACGACGGGAGTAGCCCAGGATTCTTGTGCGGCAAAAATTCAACGATC
>DATLIT010000090.1:0-5702 GCA_035539295.1 Terrimicrobiaceae bacterium
CGGGATCGCAGACCTTCAGAATCGCCTGCAACTCGCGTTCGGTAAATGCCCGTCGTTGCTGTTTGCGAGCCGGATCATCTTTCAGCCGGGGGACACGGGAAGCTTCATTGACATCGACGAGCCGATCGTCAAACGCTCTTCCAAGTGCAGACTGAATCGCCGCCAAGGAAATGTTGACACTCGAAGGCGAATGCTTGCGGGCGAGGTAGTCGCGATATCCGACAATATCAACGCTTGAGAGGTGCGCTATTGAGAGCGAGGCACGCGGACCTAACCAGTTCAGGAATTCTGCGGTGACACCCTCGTAACGCTTAAAGGTTTTGTGATTCAATTCGACGTGCACGCGTTCCAGCCACCGGGTGAAAAAGTCCCGCACCGAATCGCTGCGCAGTTTCTCACGGGTGGAG
Source organism: Terrimicrobiaceae bacterium (assembly GCA_035539295.1). Lineage (GTDB taxonomy): Bacteria > Verrucomicrobiota > Verrucomicrobiia > Chthoniobacterales > Terrimicrobiaceae > DASTFP01. The sequence goes on from DATLIT010000090.1 coordinate 408, forward strand.
ATCTCGTAGATTTCACCGATTACCTTTCTTGCCTGACGTTCAACGAGAAACCCTAGACTGGCTTGAGCAGCAGTCCCCTCATACCGGTCGGCAATCTTCTGGGCCAATCGCCGGTCAGTCTCCTTGGTGGAGCGTTGGAGTCTTTTTCCGTTCACACCCTTGAAACAGGCGAACCAGTAACGGGAGTCTTTGAATCGTCGTAAATATGCCATGACCTCTCACATTACTCACACACATTGACCTTGTCTAGGCTTGTTTGAGGATGTGTATGCCACTCTGTTGGAACGACTTTTACAGAGAGTCGATTCTTTCTACGGGTTCGAATCCCGTATCGCGCTGCCCCTCCGAGATAGAGGAATGAGGACCGTCCAAGACCTACACCGCGCCATCGAACGGCTTTACTGGCGCGTGAGGCGCGCTATCATGAAGATACGAAGAACCCACACGCAGTCGCACTCGGCGGCAGAGCCGGACACGGGCCGTCGAAAGCCCGCAGCCATGAGCACTCCCATGCTGGAGATCGGCGCTGCTATCCGGTGGGGCGGCAACTGGAGGAAGAAGTATGCCAAACGAACACAACGAGAAGACGAGTCGCATCCAAATTCCGACGGGGCTCGCTGAGCAGCTACGGGAATTCGCCAGCGCTCGCGGAATAACCGTGCAGGAAGCCATGCGCAGGTTGATGGACGCCTACCTGCGGGGCCAGGAGGGTATATGGGGCAAGGAGGGAGAAGAGCGGAAGGAATGACTTTTGGTCGCCACTGGTCACCACCATGACACCCCAGAGTAAAACGCGATCCATCCTACGGATTCGAATCCCGTATGCGTGCAATCGCCTAATGACACTCATGCGGCGCAAGCGGCGGCAATATTTAACGCAACCGGGCGATCAATTCTTTGGCCCATTGTTCCTTAGGAGCGGCAATAACGCCGCTCGCAACCCCGGCGCTATGTGGGACCGGGTCCGGTCCAACTCGGCATCGGCTTCATCCGGCAGCAGCCGTACTTCGCAAGAACTGCGTTGGCGACGCCTCAATCTGCCGAGAGTAGCCCGCATACTTGAGCTCACGGAATGTTTTGGGCATCGAGATGCCAGAGATTGTCTTCTGAGTACGCGTCGCTTGGTTTTTGCCTTGGAGCACGCTTTTGGAGTTGATGAGAACGTTTGGGCAATCTCCTTTGCACAGAGCGCTTCCGAACTGAGTCCTTCGCAGCGGATTGCGCGAGTAGCTTAGACAGCTTGACACGAGTATTCGCCTCTGTCACTGGGACCTTAAACATTACCCAGCGGGGGACTGCCCTCTTGTCGCAACGTCACTGACTCGAAGAGCATTCGGCCGACAACGGGGTGGTCAAATTCCTTGTGACCAGCATGCGAGGCTTTTGCGCGAGCCAGTCGAGCACTGCTTCCGCGGCTCGCAGCGGTCGGCCCTGTTCCGAAAAGGTATCCCATGCGAAGCTGACTCCGGCGAGCCGAGCGACTTCCTCGCGTCGAAGACCGGGAGTGCGCCGCCTAGGAGACTGTTGAAAAACCCACGTATGCCACGTTGCCATCAATTTTCGGAAGATCGCAAGGAGCCTGGCGTAGAGCGTAGCCGCAGCGCTACGCGCAAGCTTGCGACATAGCGAGGGCCGAAAATTGGCGTAACCCGAGGGCGTGAGTTCTTTGGGGCATCTTTCGGGGTCGTTCCTCAGCCACAGCGCCGTCAAGGGATGCTCCCTTGTCACTCCATCGATTCTGCCCCAATTAGCTCACGCGTGACATACGCGGGTATTTCAACAGTCTCTCAGGCGGGCGCCCACTCGCGGAACAGCGCCGCCTGCCCGTGCGCCGCGCCTTCGACCACCACCATCCACACCACGGTACCCGAGATGCGGAAGCGCGTGCCGTCCTTCGCGATCCGCACGCCCTGGTAGTCGTCGATGAAGCCATGGGCGCGCACGCGCGCCAGCAGCCGGTCGCGCTCGGCCTGGACTAGCGGTTCGGCCGAAAGCCGCGACGGCAGGCGGATGAATTCGTCCCAGGACAGGCCCCACAGACGCTGCGCGGAGCGGTTGGCGTAGCAGAACACCGGATCGGCCTCGCGTTGCCGTGCATCAGCAAAGCCGCTGGTGCGTCGTAAAGATCGCCGCCCGCATCGGCGCGCAGGTCCCGGCCGACCACCGTCCGATAGCTCGCCTCCAGCAGTCGCTCAAGGTCAGGCCGCATCGCACACCTCGGTGATGTGGTTTATGCGCCTTTCCATCGCTACGCATCCTGTGGTGAATCGTCCATTGTTCCCATTCCCTCTGCTGTTGGCTGGCTAATCCCGCAAGCTGCAAGCGGCCGCGCATTACCGATGCCATCCCGGTGCCGCCCCTATTCCCCCGCTATTTCTCCACATTCTGAACGCCGGCCCATCTGCAGGAAGAGTGATCCTACCGTCGGCATTGATCTTACCACCAAGTTTGGATTCGGGTCGGGAACGTACATTCCCGAGCCATCGTGATGAGACTGGAACCAAGCGGTATCATTCATATCGTCTCCTCGCTCCCGAGAGCTACGACGGATTCGCTCATCAACGGAGGACTAATGTGAAGGTGCGAGACCAACGACAATAATCACCAGCGGCCGCAAGGGTTCGCACTCCCTCGATTTAGCGCCAATGGCGCACATAAGCCAGGCGCTGAAAGCGCGATTCATCCCAAAGCCCACGTCGGCTATCGTAGCTCCATGCCGTGGTCGCTTGGCAAAATCATCGTTCACGTTATCTTGGCACGAAAGTCGTGTCACCCGTGGCTGGACGACAACGTGCGGCCCCGAAAGGCACGTCTATCTTGCGACCGTCTCCCGATGAGTCGCGCTTTCAGCGCTGGTTTGTGGGGTCAATATTCCTGGGGCGTTGCCCCAGGCTGGTAATGAAGCAGGGCCGTTGGCGCTGGATGATATCATCTTCGCCGGATCAGAACTTCACACGTCTCAGGATTGGCATCGGAAGAAGGCAAAAGCAGCTCGCGGTCGACCACACAGCGCTTGCATGCAACAGCGCAAGCCACTCAAGGCGTGATAGTCAAAAGCTGACCCCTCTACTTCTTTCGTTGCCTTTTATTTTTAGCTCGAAGAGATCGCGCCTGAAGACAAGAGCCGATGCAACGGCTTCCTGTCGACACTTCGGAAACCTTTTCCCGTTTCCAGCATCCTTAGACCACCGCTAGTGTCCGCTCGCCCTGGACTCGTATCTCTTTTGGCTTGGCAAGGAGGATGTCCGGTAACACCATGCCAGCACCTCCCTGCGTGAGAAGAACCCCTTTTTTCTACGTTCCGCCGGTGTCCGCTGCGGCCGACGTTACGCGCCGTAGTTTCCTCCTGCTTGGACCCGGGAAAATTTAGAAAATTTAACCGCAAAAACCATAAGACACTAACAACAGCCAAACCAACATGATATGAGCCCACTAGATATTGAAAGCGACGAATACAAGAAGCAGTTCCTCCATGAGGCGACCGAACTGGCCATCGAGTCCGTCGAGAAAGGATGGGGCGGCCCATTCGGGGCGGTCATCGTCAGAGATGGCAAGATCATCGGCCGCGGCCAGAACCGCGTCCTTTTGACTGGTATTCCGGTGTATCATGCCGAGGTGACTGCCATCATCGATGCCTGCTCCCGCATCAATTCAAAGGCCATTCTCGGCTCGGACTATTACCAAGGAAATCTGAAGATGATCCCACGGCCGGCGGGCTCCCCGGATCCGGTTCCCGAGAGGGCGCAGATGCTTAAGGGCTGCGATCTCTATGTGAACGGCGCCCCGTGTCCGATGTGCATGAGCGCCATCTATTGGGCGCGCATCGATCGTGTCTATTTCGGGACCCGCCTCGAAGACACGAGCAAAATCGGTTTCGACGATGAGTTTCAATACATCGATTTCCGGCTTCCCTGGAAGGAGCGGAAAGCTATCCAGTGCTTCCCGGATTTCGAACGCGACTACGCACTCAAGGCGTGCGAGTCCTGGCAGAAGAAAGCGGACAGGCACCCCTACTAAAGACAGAGTTGCGTGGCGGGTGCGATCATGTCCGCCTTGTCTCCGCAACCGGAGGTGAAGGAACCTCGGAATCTGAATACCATTGCCGAGCCAAGCGTTTCATTTTCTCGCACGAGATGCCTTGTGCCTCAGCCGTCCGTCCGAACGACGTAGCGGAGGCAAACCGGCTTCGCTTGGTTGGTTTACGCGAGGTGGCTGCGGCTGTCGGCAACGATGACGTCGGCGGGTGGCTCGCATTTTGAACAAGTGAACGCCCACGCAGCATGAACAAAAACGCTGTCTTAATAGCGACTGCCAAGGTCCACTCTGGCTCCGAGCAAGCTTTCGCCGCATGGCAGGCCCGGCATTCCGTCGCAATTTCCAACTTTCCCGGATTCATCAGCACCGACATGGTGCCACCACCCGTTGGCAAACCGGAGGTTCCCTGGACCATCATTGTCAATTTCGAGTCCGGGGAAACTCTCGCCGCCTGGAAGCGCTCGCCCGAACGCGGGATGATTCTTGGGGAGGCCGTTCCGCTTTTGGATGGTGGCAATTTTGGCGAAACGGTCAGCACCGATGGATCCGGCGCGGTTCCGGGCGCCGACGTCACGGAAGTCATTTTTTCGAAGGTAAAACCCGGCATGGCCGATCGTTACCGTGAATGGGCCTCGCGCATCCAGGCCGCGCAGGCCAAGTATCCTGGATACCGCGGCATGTATCTTCAGTCCCCCCCGGGTGGCGAGGGGCACTGGACCTCGATTCTGCGCTATGACTCCGCCGAGCACCTCGAGGCGTGGATGAATGCACCCGAGCGGAAGGCCCTGCTTTCGGAAACGAGGGAGTTTATCGAGCGCGAGGAACTCATGCGGATCGCCACGGCCTTTCCCGGATGGGTGCCGGTCGATCCGATGACAGGCGAGGGCCCGCCGAACTGGAAGACCGCCATGCTCGTGCTGCTGGGCTTGTTTCCGATCGTGATGCTCGAGATGAGATTCCTGAGCCCGATTCTGGCGGGCGTGGGCATCCATGCCTCACTGGGCACGTTCATCGGGAACGCCGTCAGCGTCGCTCTGACCAGTTTTCTCACCATGCCGCTTTTTGTGAACTGGTTCGGATGGTGGCTTTTCCCAAGCGGCAACAAGAGTGCCATCACCGCCAAGGGCGTCGGCATTCTCTGCCTCCTCTTTGCTCTCGAAGTGATAGCCCTGTGGAAACTCCTCCCCTGGTGAACGAAAAGCTTTCCTCGCGAGAAAATCTTCCTATGGACACTAACAATTCGCTCTCCCGCCGGCAATT
>DATLIT010000091.1:0-7444 GCA_035539295.1 Terrimicrobiaceae bacterium
AAGGCCGCCAACGCCATCACCGAACCCACCGATATATCGATCCCCCCGGTGATGATCACGATCGTCACCCCCACCGCCATGATCGCGTAATAGCTCATCGGCGTCGCGATCCCATCGATCAAATTGTCGAAGTTTAAAAAGCTGTTCGGCCGCCCAGGGGCCGCATCCCGCCACCCGTAGATCGCTAAGATCGACCCCAACAACACCACCACCACCACCAACCCCAACTCCTGCGCAATCGAGCGCCGCCCCGGCTTCCCTCCACCACTGCTCACCGCCGAACTCTTCGTGGCTCCTGCAGCAGTCGACATTTTCTTTTTCTCCGAGGGGTACGATATCTTGCAGATCGACTAATAAGTGCGAAACTGGCCGCTAACCTTTCACTGAATTCTAGCGGAGGCAAGCGAAATCGGCTTCGCTCCAGACGGCATCTTCGAAATTTGACTATGCAAAACGTTTGGTTTGCACTGCGAAACGTAAAGTGCGCTAGTAGTGATTGCTATTAGCCGCACTTGTGCTGAACCATGGAGAAGCAAACGAGCGCTGAGCGGATGCCAATCGAGATGAACCGTCGCCGGCGTTCGTTAGGCGGAGTTTCCTTCGAGATACGCTGACAAATTTATAGTCACCAGATGCAGAGGCTAGCCGTCGGCAGTTGGAACAGCAATCGTCGGATAAGTCTCTAGCCACGAGAGTAATACCATGGCAAACTCAAATCAGTTCGGACTATCTTGCGCTTTAGCTCTGCCGCTCGCCGGCTCATTCGCCATTGATTTCGCGCGGCTCGTCGCCCAAGCTGAGCGATGTCTTGCCTCCGGCTGCTCGAGTGTGACAGTTTTTGGCACTACTGGCGAAGGCGCTTCCATTAGCCTCGCCGAGCGAGAGCAGATCCTCGCAGCGCTATCGCAAACCGGAATCCAAATGGACCAAGTCATCGGCGGTGTCACCGCGTCGTCGGTGGGCGATGCCATTGCGCAAGCGCGTTTAGTCATCGACAAAGGTTGCCGTGCCGCCCTTGTCGCACCGCCCTTCTATTTTAAGGATGTCACGGAGGATGGGCTCTACAGCTGGTTTTCCCGATTCTGCGAGGCGCTCGAGGAGCGGATCGACGTAATTCTCTATCACATTCCCTCGGCCACCGCCACGCCGCTCTCAGTTGGTCTGATCAGTCGTCTTAGGGAAAGCTTCCCAAACACAATCAAAGGAGTGAAGGACTCCGGAAGTGACTGGTCTTACACTGAAGCGCTTCTCAAATCGCATAATGATCTTGCTATCTTAATTGGAAACGAACGCCATCTTGCCGCAGGCGTTCGTCTCGGAGCTGGCGGGGCAATCTCGGGGCTGGCAAATCTTTTGCCTGAGATCCTTCTGCGCATCATCGAAACCGGCAGAGAGGACAACCGGATCACTGGTCTTGTGACGGAAATTCTAAGGTTTCCGACTATCCCGGCGATAAAGGTTCTCCTCGCCCATCGCGACAATCATCCTGCCTGGGCAACTCCGCGGCCGCCTCTTGTGAGGCTCTCAAAATCTGACGCAACCAGTTTATTGCCGGCCTACGACCGTGTGAGGTCGGAACCCTCTCCCATATGAGGAGAAAGCCAACTGCAGCGACGAGCATTTGGACACCGAGCTAAGTAATTGCCGAACATCTTAGCTCCGGCGATAGTCGATTATCGCTCTGGCAATCTGACGGGCGAGCTGATCGCGCCACGCCGGCAGCGAGGCTCTCCTGGCGTCCTGTGGATTGGTAAGAAACCCACATTCTACAAGCACGGCCGGAATTCGCGATCTTCTAAGGACATAGAACCGTGCCTGCTTTGTTCCGCGATTTTCACCCGAGGTTGTCTTCATTGCATAACGTTGTATTAGACTCGCGAGCCTCTTCGCTCTAGGAGATCCATAGAATGTCTCAATCCCATCCGCTCCCCTGCGTGGGGCGGAATTGAAGTGAATGCTTACGAAGATCGCTCGACGCTGTCCATTCGCGATGGCGACTCGTCGGTCGAGGGTCACGAATGTGTCATGCGACCGGGTCATGACGGTCCGGAATCCGGCGTCGGCAAGATAGGTTCGGAGACGCCGTGCAACGTCGAGCGCGACACCCTTTTCCGGAATGATGTTGGAGCGAATGCCCCCCCGGTCAAAGCCGCCGTGACCCGCATCGATGACCACGGTGGAAAATGATGCCGCGACGGAGATGCCGCAGGTGAGCATCCAGGCGGTAAACCCAAGGAAAACTAAAGCAAGTCTGCACCGCGACATGCATGGAAGGTTTCTCGACTTGCGGAGCTTAGATGTCGGCAGCAAGCAGGGAGAAACGTGAGTCTCCGCAGCGGTGACGGTGAACAGCAGCTTATTGCTAATCACCGATCCCCCATTTGTTACCGCATCTCCAATTGGCGATCACAGCGGCCCCACGTTGGTCTCCCACAGATCGTGAATCACTCCGAGGGCGGCCTCCGCATCGTTCTTTGGGAAGAACTCAAACCCCACGCTTCCGCGATAACCGAGCGCCTTAATCTGGCGCAGCAGTGCGGGCCAATTGGCCGAACCGGTCCCAGGTTCATGACGGCCAGGGAAGTCCGCAATGTGAAAATGGCCAATCAGGGAAAGGTGTTCGGAGATCAGACCTTCAAGATCGGCACCCATCACTCCGAAATGATATAGATCGCAAAGAATCTTCAAACGCGGACTGCCGACCTGGCGGACGATTTCCGCTGAGACATCGATTTTGTCCAGGTAGTATCCCGGATGATCCACGAGTGTATTCAGCGGCTCGAGAAGAAGAGTAATGTCATCCGGAGTAGCCTGAGTGAGCTGGGCCAAAGAGCTGACCACGTTCTTTAATTTGAGATCGTCGGGTATGTCCTCGAAGCGCTCGGCGACGCTGCCATCCGAGTTCAAGGCGTTCGTCAGCAACATGAGTGCATGACAATCGAGCGTCCGTGCTACCGGCACGGCATCTGCCACTTCGGCAAAAAAGGTTTGGTGAGTCGATTCGGCGATGGGACTTCCCTTGCGGTGACCGCTGAAATTCGCAACCTGGACCCCCTTTTGGCGACAAGTCGCCTGAATGGCTGCGATATTCTTATCACGCCAACCCCAGAACTCAACATGCGAAAATCCTGACGCAGCTACCCGCGCGATCTTCTCCTCGGTAGAAAGATCGGGGAATAGTGGGTCGAGACAAATTACGGGGTTCACAATACACGGTTAACCAGCGATGACTCGCCTGCGCAAGCAAAGTGCGCATTCTCCGTCGAGATTCATCCCGTTCCAGGCGCCTCCAGTTGGATTGACACCGCATCGCCCGTTCGATAAAAGTCCGCCAAGCAACGACGGACCTCTCCCCATCGGCGATACCGCGAGAAATCGATGAAGATTGCACTGGCAAGTGATCATGCGGGCTTCACGCTCAAGGATGAGATCAAGCGTCTGCTTTCAGGCGAGGGGCATAACATCGAGGACTTCGGAGCCACCAGCGAGGCGGCCGTGGACCTTGCAGATCACGTCTATCCGGCTGCGCTGGCGGTGGGCGAAGGACGCGCCGATCGCGGCATTTTTGTCGATGGTGTCGGCTACGGGAGCGCCATGATCGCTAACAAAATCGCGGGCGTGTATGCGGCGGTTTGTCAGGACCCGTTCTGCGCGACTCTGGCCCGATCACATTCGGATACCAATGTCCTTTGCATCGGCGGGAAGATCATCGGTTCGGCGCTCGCGATCGAGATCGTCCGCACTTGGATGACGACGGACTTTCTCGGCGGAGAAGAAAAGTATAGGAGGCGCGTGGACAAGGTTAAGGAAATTGCCAGGAAGCATCTGAGGCCCTTGTCGGCTTGATGTAGACTGCCGCCCTATCTTTCAGGCGCTGGTTAGAGCCGATCGATGACCGCCTGGGTAAAATCTGCTGTCTTGGCGGCTCCGCCCAGATCGAAGGTAACGTGTTGTTTTCCTGCGATGACCGCATAGCAAGCTTGTTCGATGCGCGCACCGAGCTCAATTTCACCGAGGTAGCGCAGCATCATGCACGCGCTTAAGAGAAGCGCGGTGGGATTCGCCTTTCCCTGACCGGCGATATCAGGAGCGGTCCCATGAACACTTTCAAAGATGGCCGCGCCTTCGCCAATATTGCCGCTCGGGGCGATACCCAGTCCCCCGATCAACCCGGCACAGAGATCACTGACGATGTCGCCATATAAATTGGGGAGCACCATGACATCGAAACGGTGCGGATTCGCAACGAGCTGCATGCAGCAATTATCGACAATCACCTCGTCGTACTGCAATTGCGGATACTTCTTGGCGACTTCTCGGCAGCAATTCAGAAACAGTCCGTCGCTCTTCTTCATAATATTCGCCTTGTGAATCGCCGAGACCTTGCGGCGATTCTGGGTAGCGGCGTAGTAGAAGGCAAAGTCGGCGATGCGCATCGACGCGGCGCGAGTAATAATCTTGAGCGACTCGACGACACCAGGCACGACCTCATGCTCAAGTCCAGAGTATTCCCCCTCGGTGTTCTCGCGAACCACGATGACATCCACATTGTCATAACGGGTCTTCAAACCCTCGATGCTGCGGCACGGTCGCAGATTGGCATAGAGCTGAAACGCCTTGCGCAGCGTCAAATTCAGCGAGACGTGGCCGGTGCCGATAGGAGTCGCCAAAGGCCCCTTGAGAGCAACCGTATTCTTACGGATCGAAGCGAGAGCTTCTTCGGAAATCAAATGACCGCCAGGCTCGACCGACTCAGTGCTGACGAATTGTCGCTCCCAACGAATGGGCGCTTTGGCAGCTTCAAAAATGCGAACAACGGCATCGGCGATTTCTGGTCCAACGCCATCTCCTGGAATCAGTGTGACGGTATGCGTTTTTTTCATTGGTCAAGTGGATGGACCAATTTGGTTCAAGGATTGCCGGTCTCCAAGGATTTCTCGCAGACTCACAGACCGTCAGAAATCGGCAGGCCGGTTAGCCCGAAATAGAACCATTGCACTCAATTCTTGCCTCACTCGGCCCAAAACCATCGACATTAAACCCTGCTCTGAGACGTTTAGCGAAAATCTGCCCGTGTCCAGGCGTTACCCCTGAATGACTGAACGCGGCCAGACATTCCCCCACAACGCAGAACGTCAATGATGAAAAAGACGTCGACCAAGCCAACGAGAACGCGACGCCAAGAGAAGAACGAGAGCCTTTCGCAACAAGTCAAGAGACTTTCAAGGAAACTCGCTTCAGAAAAATTGCCTCGCGAGCCCGCGGCGGCAGCGAAAGGCTCAGCTGCAGAAGTTCTCTATCGGAGAATCATCGAGTAGCCGTCCGGATCCCTTCGACTTCCTTCGGAATTTGATCGGAACGAAAGGCGAATTTAAACAAAGTGCGAGCGGAAGACGCGCCTTGTATTTTTTCAACGACGATGGTTTGGCATAACGAGCGTTGCGCATGGATCTGGTTTCGCCTCGACCCTTCTGGCCTCTGAAGAATGGTTTGTTGAGCGTTTATCCAGCGCTCAGGCAAGATCTGAAGTGCGATGTTGTCATTCTGGGTGCAGGAATCACCGGGGCCTTCATCGCGCACTCCCTCGCCGACGAAGGACTCGATATAGTCGTCGTCGACAAGCGAGACGTTTGTGCCGGCAGTACCAGCGCCAACACTGCGCTCCTCCAGTATGAACTCGATACTTCGCTCGTCGATTTGACGAAGCGCATTGGCCGGGCCGATGCCGAGCAGGTCTATCGTGTTTGTTACGACAGCATCACAGCGATCGAACGTTTGGTGATGAACACCAAGATGGCATGTTTCTACCGGCGCAGGAAAAGCGTGTATCTGGCGAGCCGCCGATCTGATGCTGCATTGTTGCGCGAAGAATGTCACGCGAGGCAGGCTATCGGTATCGAAGTAGAATATTGGGGCAAGGAGGTATTGCAGGCACAATTCTCATTCTCAAGGCCGGCCGCCCTCGTCTCTGATCGAGCTGCGGAGCTCGATAGCCATCGACTCGCACACGCGCTGCTGGCCCTGGCAGCCTCCAAGGGAGCCCGCATTTTCGACCGAACGCTCGTCCAAAAATATCACGCGGATGCCCAGGAGGTGCGTTTAGAAACGGACCGGCGCTGCAGCGTGATGGCAAAGTACGCCGTCTTTGCCACCGGCTATGAATCTCAGGAATTCCTGCCCCATCACATCGTCAAGCTGAAGAGCACCTATGCTTTGGCAAGTGAGCCTTTGCAGGAGTTTCCGGGCTGGTGGGAACGGTGTCTCATCTGGGAAACATTGCGGCCCTATCTCTACCTTCGAACGACAGACGACAACCGCGCGCTTGTCGGCGGTGAGGATGATGACTTTCACAGTCCGATCCGGCGAGATCGCCGCGTCGCCTCGAAAACGGACCGGCTCGCCTCGCGGTTTAGTAAAATGTTTCCGGCCATCGAACTCGAAGTCGCCTTTCGCTGGGCTGGCACCTTCGGCGAGACCAAAGACGGCTTGCCCTACATTGGGCAAATCCGCCAGATGCCTCACTGTCACTTCGCCCTCGGCTTTGGAGGCAACGGCATCATCTATAGTATAATCGCCGCAGAGATCATTCGTGACGCGCTACTGCAACGACCAAATCGCAATGCGCGTCTCTTTGGATTCGATCGCTAATATGGGGCAGACTCCATGAGGCACTCGCAGCTATAAGTCATCATACTGCGAGAGAACGGATCGGCCTCTGCGGAGAAGCAAAGCTGGGCCATGTCGCCCCTTCTGATTAGCGATACGCTTCAAGTCCAGAGCCGCGGCGTCGAGCCTCGAAACCGAGAATTTCTGCTGGATAGTGCTTTCTTTACTTCTTTTTCGTCGGCAGCTTTTTGCGCTTCGTCTTGGCGAGATCGCGAAGTTGCTTTTCCGACATCGATTCGGCCATTTTTTTGGAAGGTCCTTTTAAGCTCGATTTTTTTTGTTCGCCACGTTTGGCCGCTAAGGCGGCTCCCGCAGCCTTCTGTTGTTTTTTTGAACGCGCTGGCATACCTCTGTATCGGTTCGTGCCGAAAGGCTGGTCGCCCGTCCTTGCTACGGCAGGGAAAGGCTCAAGGAGAGCGCTGCGACCGAATCATCGAAGCGCCGGAAAAGGAAATCGCTGAGAGAGCATGACAACGATCAACTTCCTGCGCTACAAACGCGCATTCGTCGCGCTCGATATTCGCTTGAACTCCTGGCTGCGGTTGCTGCTTTCCCGATTTGGGAGACTTCGGCCGAGGATCAAAAAAAACAAATCTTCACCTGGCAGCCGGATCGCTCACGCTCCGTTCCGATTTTGATCATTGTCAACATTGATGACCAGATGGCATTCGTTTATCGAAACGGCATCCAAATCGGTCAGACGCCGGTGAGCACCGGCCGCCGGGACATCCGACCCCGACCGGCGTCTTTAGCATCCTGGCCAAAGACGCGACCCATC
>DATLIT010000092.1:0-2834 GCA_035539295.1 Terrimicrobiaceae bacterium
ATACGTTCCAGAAGATCCCCGGAGTCATAGGCGAGTTTACCGCTGGAATTCCAGATACTAAACGATCGGCCTCCGAAAACGAATAGCTCAGTATACAGGCCCGCGGCGCTCTTGCCCATGGTTGTAGTGATATTCAGCCGCCCGAGATTTGCATCATTCTTCAGGACTGCTCCGTTCGGAAAGGCCTCAGGATCAAGAGTCACTTTGTCGTCGTCACCGATCCGGACTGCCTCTTCGAATGCATCGTACTCCCGCGCGTCACCTTCATTGGCAGCAACTAGAAATGTCTTTCCACCCACCTTGTAAGAAGCAATCGCGTCCGGTAAGTACAGACCTTTGACTGGCCATTGCCGAATATTGATCTTGGCGTCGCGGTCGCTCGCGTCGAGGCCGTTGCCCGTGGTCTCTATGATGCCCAACTGAATTGGCTCAGGCTGGTAGTTCAGCGTGAATGTTCCGTCTGGATTTACAATGATACTGGCGACGCCAAAGTCATTGTCATTCAAGACGGCGAGCGTTTGTGGATCGATGAGGGTCAGACCTTCGACCTTCTGAACCTGGTTGTAACTTGCCTCGTTCAGATCCACATGGAGAATCTTCTCAACGGGATGAATACCGTTCGCTACCATTTCCTTCACCGTCAACTGGTCAACGGTTTTTGCGGTGGTTCCGACGGTGCCAGTGATTCCGGCCACATCGGATGCGCCAGCCAGATTGAATCGGTAGATCTTCTTCTCGATAAGAGCGGCGCCGTCTCCAGGCACGGAATCATCGTCACGCTCGAGGACAAGAAACTCACCATTTCCAAAGGAAACCGCATCGCCGATCTTGTCTGCGCGGGTATTCAGCTCGGGACCAAGGTTCGCGTTGTCCATCACGTAGATGAATTGCCGTGTCGCCTGGGTGGCAGGATCGAACTCGACGACGCGGATGTTTGTCATGGCATTGAGCTCTCCATTTGAAAGGGTTGTCGGGTTACGCAGAGGACTTTGCATGAAGGCGTATACCTTGCCGCCATCGTAAGCGACCGCCTCGAATCCGCGGTTCTGGCGGCGCTGCGCAAGCACCTCCGGAAGCACTTCAGTTCCGAAAGTTCCTGCCGACTGGCCCGCCGCCGCCGCGCTCCCAATTGGGACGAAGCGCTCGATCAGCAGGCCGTTCTCGTCGAAGTGATAGATGGCGGGGCGATACTCGTCGACCATCCAAAACGAGCCGTCTCGGTCGACGGCGATGCCTTCAAAGTCACCACTGAGCAGATCCACTGGCTGCTCGGTGCCGAGCAGATCGACCGCTCTTTCGTCGTTGTGCGGGGTATTCGTGTCGCCGCCGATAGCGGTATTGGGCAGACCGGTCAACGGTTCACCGGGCGCGCGCTGGAGCGGAATGCGCTGCCTGAGGCGGAGCTCTCCACTGGCGCGATCGAGTTCGAAACGAACAATCTCTGGCGTAAACTCCGGCAATAGGAACGGACGATTGATGCCGGTCGGTTCGGCATTCGGACCCGGTCGGTATGCGTGATGAACTTGTAGCGGCCAGACTCCGGATCGATGCCTTCGAACCACAATCCTGAGAACCCGCCGAGGAAGAGTTCCTGCCCCGCAGCGGTCGCGCCGATGGATGGCGTCGTTGCAGGGTCAAACGTATAGATCTCCGCCGGCTTTGCTTTCACTATACTATGATCCTTAATCCCGAGCCCAACCAACTCGACGACGCGAGCAGATCGAATGTCGATGATCGCGAGCGCATTATTCTCCTGACAGGTAGCCCAAGCGATCCGCGAGTCGTGCGAGACGGCGATGTACTCCGGCTCGATATCCTGCTCTACACTGGCATCCGGACCAAAGATGCGAATCGACTTATCGAGCTTGGCGCGGTTGAAGTTTTTGAAATCAGCCGTTCGGACGTCCCTTTGCCTCACGCCAGCCGCCCCCCGGCGCAGATCAATGATGCTAACCGAGCCTGCAGGGTCGACCGTATAGTCGTCACTGGGCTCGCCTTCGTTAGCGACCAGTAGCCAGCGGCCATCTGGCGAAAACGTCAACATGTCCGGCAAAGCGCCAACCTGGACGGCTCCGAGGAGTTTGAAGTGCCTGTTAAAAAACACCACCATACCCGGGTTGGTCTTCTCGGCGTTTTCTACCGCAACCGCGATCACCCCCTCGTGAACTGCCACGCTGTTGGCCACCGCTCCAAAGGACGTAACATCAATTTGACCAATCTTCTCAGGTTGCGAGGGATCTCGAATCGAAAGAACGTCAACCGTGGCCGCCTGCGCGTTCACTACAAACAACCGCTGCGTTCGAGCGTCATGAGCGACGATCTCAGCACCCCCCGCATCGAAGATCCCGCTGGCGTAAGTGCCGATAGGTGTCAGGCTAATGCTCTTCTCATTGGCGATAGTGGCTTTCCCTCCAGCCAGCAAAAGTGCGAGGGCGAACGGCGCTGTCGCGATCCTCAGGTAACTCATAGTCTTTTCGTTTTGGTGATTGTTTGGTGCCTTGGCAAAAGCGGCTCATGAGTGCCCAAAAGGCCGCCGCACCAGCAAGCGTGGCAATGAAACAATTGCGTCACATTTGCCCCCGCACCCCTATCTAACGTTATGCACTGTTTGTAGATGATCATGGGTTGTCGAGTGGGCGGCTAAGACGCCACACTCGACAACATGAACACTAAGAATCAAAGCGTATCGAAGCAGAGCTGGGGCGCAGTTACCGGGTGGTGCGCCAGATCGATCAGAGCAATCCGGAGCCGCCGCAGAAGCTTAAGCCGGTGGTGTTTTTTCTGTGGCTGGGCAAGCAGCTGAGTTTGGCCGAGGAGGTGGTGGTGTGCTATGA
>DATLIT010000093.1:0-11727 GCA_035539295.1 Terrimicrobiaceae bacterium
TGCACACTCAGCCAAGGCGATCTTGACGCAAACGGCAGCAGAGCCAGGCCCGCAAGTAGTGCCATGAGTACAAAGGCGAGAATCGCCCGAGATTTCCGCTGGTCGAGTCGCAGATGCCGTCCGGAGGAGGGCTTCGCCAAACCCCGATGACCACCCGTGTTATCTCGAAGGGTGTTCAATGCACGGTAGCGCTTTTGGGTTGTCCCGCCATCGGCCGGGTGTCTTTTCCCTCTAGTGGTTCTCGACCCTTGCGTCGTGGCCATTTCCGCTCGCCCGAGACGTCCGCGAGATCACGAGCGTAATCTCACCCTTGGGTGGGCGGCCCTTGTAGTGAGCGCAAAGCTCAGCGGGAGTTCCGCGGCAGTACTCCTCAAATTTCTTGGTCAGCTCGCGGGCTACACAGACATCTGCTTCGGGCGCCACCTCAGCGAGAACCTGCAGCGTCTTCAGCAAGCGATGCGGCGACTCAAAGTACACATTCGTTTCGGGCCGCGAGACAGCGCGTTGGAGCTCAGTCCGACGGCGACCGCTTTTCACCGGAACGAATCCCCCAAAATAGAAGGCGTTGGTGGGCAGGCCTGAGCCGACCAGCGCCGTGATCACCGCACTTGGTCCCGGGAGGACACCTACGGCGAGACCGCGCTCACGACAAGCGCGAATCAGACGGAAACCTGGATCGGATATTCCGGGCATTCCCGCATCTGTGATCAAAACAACAGACTTCCCGCCAGCAATCTCTTCGACCAGCTCAGCTGTGCGCGACTCCTCATTGTGCTCGTGCAAGCTGATCATCGGCTTTTTAATATTGTGATGCAGAAGAAGAATCGCCGAACGACGCGTGTCTTCGGCCGCAATCAAATCTGTTTCCCGAAGGGTCTCTAGTGCTCGCAGGGTAATATCCTGCAAATTTCCAATCGGAGTCGGAACAACTGTCAGCAAGGTTGCTACCAGCCCTCCGCCACTTCCACCGTCAACTGAATGGCGGCGTTGCGGACTGCCACTGGGATCGCCTGGCGCTCAGCGGTCTGGAGATCTGTATTAGAGAAGAAGCTTGACCTACCGTTGACCCGACCCTTTTTGAGGAGGCTGCCAGTAACGCGATCAGTGACCTCGTAGGCGATGTCCAGAAAAATGCCGAACTCGGCGGTGGCGAGCACATTGTTCTGCACCGAGCGGAGGGAACGGCGCTCCACTTTGTTGAGCGTACAATGCATGATCGCATCCGCAGTGTCGTCGGAGACGATCGTGTAGGTGCCGTCCTCTTGGAGAGTCTTGATGAGTGTGTCCGCCATGAGAACCTCCACCCGGGGCTCATATGTTCGGTTCTTAAACGTCGGCACCGCCAGGGTGCGAACAGAGCGCATCGGCGTTGGCCGGATCTCTCCCAATTTGTAACCGCATCCGCCCATTAGCGCGCAGAGAACGAGGGCGGCAACCAGTCGGTTCATTGCGTGGGAAGCAGCGGCTCGATTGGCTGGATGTCCCTGGAATCGGTCCGAAGACGCGGTTGTTTTACCACCGGCAACTCTTCTGGGACAATGTCGCGTTTGGAAGGGCCATCATAGTTGGCAAGCGCGGAGGTTTCCACCTGTGCTTGCAAGCGGCGGCGCAACGCAACTTTCTCTCCGGATTCAGCACGTTCTGAGCCGACACGGAGCACATCATCGCCGTACTGACTGCGCAACTCCTCGATGCGTGTCTTCGCCAACTCCGCGTCGTGAGTTCGCGGCTGTTTGCGAACGACATCGTTGTAATATATGACAGCCGCCTTGTAGTCCTTCGACCAGTCGTACCACTTCGCGATCTCCATGAGGTTTCCAGCCTCGGTGTTTCCAATTGTCTTCAGGTTGTCTCGTGCTTGCGGCGCCTTCTCACTTTGGGGATACTGCAGGAGGAAATCCTCGAACGTCTCTCTGGCAAGAACGAGCGCGGAAAGATCTTGCGAACTCGAGGTCAAACCCAACTGCATGTAAATGTAGGCAATCTGGTAGAGGGCATCGTCACAGACATCGCTGTTCGGATATTTATCGAGCACCTTTTGATAGGCCTCTCGTGCTTCCTTGATCTTCCTCGCGCGCTGGAAAGCGAGACCCAGATTAAACTGCGTGATCGGTGCGTAAATGCTATAAGGGGCATTCCTGAGGATCTTCTCGTACATTTTTGCCGCCTGCTCAATACCCGTAATGCCAGGGACAGGCACGCCGTAGCCGAGGACCATGACCTTTCTCATATCCAGGTACGAGTTGGCGATGAGCACCTGCCGCGCCACCGCGCCTTCGAACTCCGGGGTGTCAGGATAACGGGTAATAAGCGTCTGATAAGCGTCGAAGGATGCGTTCCAGCGCCCTTGAAGCAGCAGAATATCTGCAACCTGTAGCTGAGCCTTCGAGGCCAGCTTTGAAGAGGGATAAGCCTTTAAAAAGCGCTTATAGGTGCCAAGCGCACCCTCGTAATTCTTGGCAGCGTAGAAATCCTCGGCAGCCTGAAATGCACTCGCCTCGTCCGTGAACTCCGGAGCCCGATAAACTGTGCCTAAAGAGCTCCGCTCCACCTGGCTTGGAAGATATTGCGCGACCACTGAAGACAGCAACGCGGAGGCAAAAAGGAATGGCGCAAGGACTCGACAAAACATGCAGGGGGCGCAACGTAGAAAACAAGTTGGCCTCCGTCAAGTCGCGATAGTTGGGAACGCACTGGCGTCCTGACGCCGGACGCCGTACTTTCAGCTCATGCGATTGCTTCTCATCGATGGTCATTACTATCTTTACCGATCCTTTTTTGCCATTCGCGGGCTGACCAATTCTCGGGGCGAGCCCACCAATGCGATCTACGGATTCTTGAAGGCGATGCGCAAGATGGTCGCGGACCTGAAACCGGATCTTGGCGCCGTGGTATGGGACCATGGATTACCGGATCGCCGCACGTCTCTCCAGTCTGCCTACAAGCAACATCGTCCTGAAATGCCTCTCGAGCTGCGCTCCCAGGAGATCTGGCTGCAGGACAAACTGCCCCTTACCGGCTTTTCCAGCTTGAGCACTCCTGCGACCGAGGCTGACGATCTCATCGCTTCCTACACCCGCAAAGCCGCCAGTGCCGGGCACAATGTCGTGATTGCCACCAACGACAAGGATATTCTTCAACTCACAAGCGAACAGGTGGTTATCTATTCGACCGCCAAAGTAGACGCAGGCCGCGATGCTTTCGCCCTCCTCGGCCCGCGGGAGATTAAGGAAAAGTGGGGCGTTGAACCTTCGCAGATTGGGGAAATTCTCGCCCTGACCGGCGATAGCACAGACAATATTCCAGGTGTCCCGGGCATTGGAGGGAAGACTGCTGCTCAGCTCATTCACAATTACGGGACGGTGGAAAACCTGTTGCGTAATCTGGCTGCGGTGCTTCCCGAGAAACTTCGAGAGCGGCTCGCCAATGCCAAGGACCTAATCCAAGCCAACCGCCGGATGATCGCTCTCGATGATGACTTGCCACTGCCCAAAGCCCTCGAGGACCTCCGCATTACCCCTCAATACAATCTCCTCATCCCGGCTCTGGAAGAGTGCGAATTCAGAACTCTGGTGAAAGAGGTCGAGGCAGAATCCGAAAGGCAGAACACCCTGCAGCAGGCAGAGCTGCTCTGAGTGAAAACTGATCGATCGGCGATTTAAGTCGGACACCAGATTTTGGCGCGAAAACTGCTTGCTTGGGTAGCGTAAGTATCTGAACTTTGCTCCGGTTATGGCGGGAATGGAGCAAATTCAAGGGCTGGCGTTGCAGCAGACGCTTTCGCCCCAGATGCAGCAAAGCTTGCATATCTTGCAAGCGCCGCTGCTGGAGCTTCGACAGCTTGTGACCGCGGAACTGGAGTCAAATCCTACCCTGGAGGAAGAACCGCGGGACGTGTCCCGTGAGGCGGAGGGTGAAGACTCTCAGAAAGCGGAGCTCAGCGACCAATGGAACGAATATTACGCGCAACGGGCGACGTCAGAACCGTGGACCGCGGAGGCCCAGGCACGGAGGCAGCACTTTTTCGATTCGCAAACTAAAGCGCTCACATTGCAACAGCATCTGCTCGAGCAGATAAACGGCTCGGACATCAGCGCCCAGAACCGCGGCATCGCCCTCGTTGTTATCGGCAACATCGACGATCAAGGATATTTGCGCGCGACCACGGGCGAAATCGCGTCTCAGGCCGGATGCCGCGAAGAAGAGGCCGAGAAGGTGATCGAGATCGTGCAGGGTTTTGATCCGGCAGGTGTCGGAGCGCGTAGCCTTTCCGAATGCCTCTTTATCCAACTGCGCCGCAGTGGTCGGCAGTACAGCTTGGAAAGTCGAATCGTCCAGCACTATCTCGAAGAACTTAGTCGCAGAAAACTCCCCGAAATTGCGAAGTTATGCCATGTCCCACTGGGCGACGTCCAGAATGCGGCTGAAGCGATTGTCAGCCTGGAACCGCGACCCGGCCGTCCGTTCTCGCCGGAAGAAGAACAGACGATCTTGCCCGACGTGATCGTTGAGCGCGATGGTGATGATTATACGGTCTCACTCAATGATGAGGAGATTCCCTCGATACGGATCGGCGATCGGTACAAGGACATGCTTTCGCAGTCCGCTGCGGATCGCGAGGTGCGGGATTACCTACGCGAAAAGATTCGTGGGGGGAGGTTCTTTATTCGCTGTGTTCAGCAACGCCAGCACACACTTTTAAATATCGCTCGGGAGATCGTGGCGCGTCAGCGTGATTTCTTTGATCTAGGTCCTGCCCATTTACGGCCCATGACTATGAGCAACGTGGCCCAGGCAGTTGGAGTACACGAGACGACGGTAAGCCGGGCGGTCTCAGGAAAATACCTGGCTTCTCCGCGCGGCCTGTTCGAGTTGAAGTATTTCTTCACCTCCGGCTACACCACGAGCGACGGGGAGTCCGTTAGCAATGAAAGCGTCCGTCAGGCGATCGCCGAAATCGTGCGTTCCGAGGACTCGCGCCATCCTCTCAGCGACCAGGACATTGTGGCCATGCTTTCCGAGCGTGGCTTGCCGATCGCGCGTCGAACCGTCGCCAAATATCGCGACCAAATCGGACTTCTGCCGAGCCATTTGCGGAAGTCCTTCTGAGTCCTGCCGGCGGACTTTCTACGCGCTTGTTCTCTCACGCTCGGCAAGCATATTGAGACCTTCATGCCGCCTTTCGACGAACAGACTATTCGTGACACGCTCCGTGGCGTTAAGTATCCCGGCTTTTCGCGGGACATCGTCTCATTCGGGCTCGTCAAGGAAGTCCGGATTGCGGGAGGTGACGTCGCTATCCAACTCGTCTTAACCACCGCTGAGCCGGCAATTGCGCGTCAGATCCGCGACGAGGCCCAAGCGGCCCTTGCCCGGCTCCGAGGTGTCGGGCGTATTGACGTGAAGGTCGATGTCCAGGCGCCTGCACAGGCGGGTGGTTTGTCGAGTGCAAAGAACCTCGAAGGAGTTAAGCATGTCATTGCCGTGGCGAGTGGAAAAGGAGGCGTCGGCAAGTCAACCATTGCCGCCAATCTTGCCGTCGCGCTCGGCGCGACCGGCGCTCGCACCGGCTTGTGCGATTGCGATCTCTACGGACCAAGCATCGCTTTGATGTTTGGTACTAATGAACGTCCTCTCGCTGACGACGAGGACCGAATTCTCCCAATAGAGCGTGAAGGGCTAAAGCTCATGTCGATGGGCTTTTTGCTCGATGATGGATCGCCAGCCGTGCTCCGCGGTCCGATGGTCACCCGCTACACCCAGCAGTTTCTCCGGCAGGTGGCGTGGGCGCCTCTTGACTATCTCTTCCTCGATCTTCCACCTGGAACCGGCGACATCCAGTTGACCATCGTCCAAACCGTCGCCCTCAGTGGCGCCGTCATCGTGACCACACCGCAGGAAGTCGCCCTGATTGATGCGCGCAAAGCAGTCGCGATGTTCCACAAAACTAACGTTGCCGTTCTCGGACTCGTTGAAAACATGAGCTACTTCGTGTCTCCAGACGATCAGCGCCACTATGATATTTTTGGTTCCGGCGGTGGCGAACGCGAGGCCGCGCGCTTGCGCGTGCCTCTGCTCGGTAAGGTGCCGATCGACATCGCGCTACGCGAATCTGGTGATGTGGGACGTCCGCTCGCCGCCAGCGATCCGAATGGACCTCTAGGAGTGGTTTTCAAACAGATGGCCGATCGAATTCGTCAAGGTGTGGAGGCGCGCTGAGAGGTTCGTATCATAATCGCAAATTATGTCTTATAAGTGATTTATGTAGGCAATTTGAAGAGGAAGAGCGAAAAAATGCGTTTGACACATAGGAGAAATGACTCGTTAAATGTTGAGACGATGAATCCCCAAAGGAATGAAGGCTCGGAACTCGTAAAGAACTCGGTTCTTTACAAGGAGTTTCTGGCCGAAAGGGAGGAGATCCTTCGTCATAAATGGATCGAGAGCGAAAAGGCCGGTCATGATATCGGTTTTGAGCGCGCCCTCTTGGATTGGATCGTCAAATACCGTTCGGCTTGGCGGGACGAACGTGCGAAACAACAAAGCAAAGCCGCCTAGATTTTTACGACCTTTAATGCAGCCCGGAGAGGTTGCAAAGGGACATGTCGAACCAGCAAGACAAGCTCCTGGTGATGGACGCGGATGCGATCCGCAAGGCCATCCGTCGTATCGCTCACGAGATCATCGAGCGTAACGAAGATCTTTCCGAGCTTGTTGTCGCGGGCATTCCGACGCGAGGGGTTGAGGTGGCGCGTCGAATCGCAGATCACATCGAAGCGATTGAGGGTATTCGTCCCGACTTCGGCACGGTGGACGTATCCATGCACCGCGATGACATTTCCACGCGAGGACGGCCGACGGCGGTCGTCCCCACCGACCTGCCAATCAAGATTGACGGACGGGTGATCGTTCTTGTCGACGACGTGCTCTTTACCGGCCGGAGTTGCCGCGCCGCCTTGGATGCGATTTCCTCGTTTGGCCGGCCAGCCCGGATCCAATACGCCGTCCTTGTGGATCGCGGCCACCGCGAACTGCCGATTCGCGCCGACTATGTAGGAAAGAATCTTCCCACGACACGGGAAGAGCGAATTAGAGTTCGTTTCGAAAACCTGGATGGAATGCCTGATAGCGTGACAATCGTAAGGCACTCATGAGTCGTTGGACACGAAAGGATCTCCTTGGCCTCGACGACCTAAACGCGGAGGAGATCTGGCATCTTTTGGAGACTGCCCGCGCCTTCAAAGGGGTGGGCGAGCGCAGTCTCAAGAAGGTTCCTGCTCTGCGCGGGAAGACGTTGATTAATTTTTTCGTCGAACCCAGCACGCGCACGCGGACATCCTTTGAGCTCGCAGCCATGCGTCTTAGTGCCGATGTCATCAATATCGCCGCGAGCGCATCGAGTCTGCAAAAGGGAGAAACTCTCAAGGACACGGCTTTGAATTTTCAGGCCCTGCGGGCGGACATCATTGTGCTGCGACACAGTTCTGCCGGGTCCTCGCGCTTTCTCGCGGATCGGTTGAGCGCCAGCATCATCAACGCCGGTGACGGAGCGCATGAACATCCCACCCAGGGCCTTTTGGATACCTTTACCATTCTCGAGAGGTTGGGCCGAATTGAGGGACTTGAGGTCGCTATCGTCGGTGACATTCTCTTCAGTCGAGTGGCCCGATCAAACATTCATGCACTCACCAAACTGGGCGCCAAAGTCACTTTAGTGGGGCCCTCTACGCTGGTCCCGCGCACTTTCGAAAGGTTGGGGGTGCGTGTTGTTCACAGGTTGGATGAGGCACTTGGCTCTTTTGATGTCATCAATCTTCTTCGCATCCAGCACGAACGTCAGCGGAAGGAATATTTCCCCGGGCTCGGTGAATACATTTCGATGTTTGGCCTGAGCAAGGCGCGCGCGGAGAAATTGAAGCCCGATTGTTTGATCATGCACCCCGGCCCGATCAACCGCGGCGTCGAAATCGACAGCGACGTCGCTGACGGTTCGCGGAGCGTGATTCTCGAACAAGTTACCAATGGATTGGCCGTGCGCATGGCCGTCCTCTATTGCTGCGCCGGCGGCGTGGGACTTTCCTCATGAGGATGCTCCGCATTGCCGGTGGCCGAGTTATTGATCCCGCGAATGAACGCGACGGGTTTGGTGACGTTTGGATCGGCGACGGGGTTTTCGTCGCGGCACCGACCGCCGAGAGCTCACCCGACGATGTTGAAGTCATCGATGCAGCCGGTCTGGTCGTCGCGCCCGGACTGATCGACATGCACGTGCACTTTCGCGAACCTGGACAGGCTCATAAGGAGACGATTGCCTCCGGTTCTCGTGCCGCGGCGGCAGGTGGAATCACGAGCGTAGTCTGTATGCCCAACACCACTCCAGTGGCCGACAACGCCGGAACGATTACCTTGATCCGCGAGATGGCACAGGCCGCCGCCAGTGTCAACGTCTTCACCACTGGCGCGATCACGAAGGGGATCGCAGGAGAGGAGCTCGCGCCGTATGGATCGATGATCGCTGCCGGGATCGTGGCAATCACGGATGATGGACACTGCGTCCAAAATCACGAGGTGATGCGGCGTGCCCTCGAATACGCCCGAATGTTTGATTTGCCCGTTCTGGATCACTGCCAGGATTACTCATTGGTCGGTAATGGCGTCATGCATGAGGGCGAATGGAGCCTTAGACTCGGCTTGCAGGGATGGCCGCGGGTCGGCGAAGAAGTCATGGTCGCGCGCAATGTGCTGCTTTCGGAGCTCTGTGATTCACCTATTCACTGTCAACATATCAGCTCCGGTGGAAGTGTCCGCCTGCTGCGCGATGCGAAGGCGAGGGGAGTAAAGGTGTCCGGCGAAGTCTGTCCTCACCATATCGCCCTTACCGATAGATGCCTTCAGAGCTTTGACAGTAATTACAAAATGAACCCGCCGCTCCGCACCGAACGAGACATCGACGCACTTCTCGAGGGTTTGGCGGACGGCACTCTTGATGTTCTCTGCAGCGACCACGCTCCACACGCGTTTTACGAAAAGGAAGTCGAACTCGATCAGGCCCCCTTTGGCATTACCGGGTTGGAAACGGCGTTCGCTCTTTGTTGCGACATCCTTTTGCACAAGCGTAACGTCATCAACCTGCCCCGCCTCATCGAGCTCTTCACTGCTAATCCGGCCCGACTCCTCTCTTTGGATCGCGGAACGTTATCAGTCGGCGCAGCTGCGGATGTGACTCTGATTAACCCGGAGCTTGAATGGACATTCGACAAGGAAAAGTCACGTTCGCTTTCTCGAAATACCCCGTTCCATGGCGCGCAGCTCAAGGGCCGTGCGATCACCACGATTGTAGGCGGGAAAACCGTCTGGACGCTCGAGGATTGAGCGCCGCATACACGCTTCTCGCCCACGATCGATCCTCCCGCGCTCGGGCGGGCATATTGCAGACACGCCGCGGAGCGATCGATACCCCGGTCTTCATGCCGGTCGGCACGCAAGGAACCGTCAAGGCCGTTTCACCCCTCGAGCTTCAAGAACTGGGTGCCCAAGTGATTCTTGGAAATACCTATCATCTTCACGTTCGACCCGGGGAAAAGGTGATCGCCAGACAGGGTGGTTTGCACAAGTTCATGGGCTGGAAAGGACCAATACTCACGGACAGTGGGGGCTTCCAAGTCTTCTCCCTGGCCAAGCTGCGGAAGATCTCCGAAGAGGGAGTCTACTTCCAGAATCACCTCGACGGTGCGCCGACACTCATCGGTCCAGAGCGCTCGATGGAGATCCAGAAGGATCTCGGTTCGGACATTGTCATGGCGTTCGACGAGTGTCCGCCCCATCCGTGCTCGCATGAGGAAGCTTCCCGTAGCCTTGAACTGACGCTTCGCTGGGCAGCTCGTTCGAGGGCGTGGTGGGATCGCGAGTCAGCTTCCGGCGACCGGCCGTTGGTTTTCGGAATTGTTCAAGGCTCGGCTTACGCCGATTTACGCGAACAAAGCGTAAACGGGCTCCTGGAAATTGGGTTCGATGGCTATGCCATTGGTGGGGTAAGCGTCGGCGAGCCCGAAGCCGAGATGCTCTCGGCTATCGAAAGTTCGGAGATGTCTCTTCCCTGGGGCCAAGCGAGGTATGCGATGGGTCTGGGGACGCCTCCCCAGATGATCGAGATGATCGCCCGAGGAGTCGATATGTTCGATTGCGTCCTCCCCACGCGAATCGCACGAAACGGAACAGCCTTCACGCGCCATCGGTGTCTATCGCTGAAGAATGCGGCCTTCGCCGAAGATCCTGGTCCGATCGAGGAAGGCTGTCAGTGCTATGCCTGCCGGAATTTCTCCCGTGCCTACATCAGGCATCTGATCAAGGCGGAGGAGATTCTCGGCCTGAGGTTGATCACTCTACACAACCTTCACTTCTATCTTGATCTCATGCGCGTCGCCAGGTCGGCGATTCTCGAAGAACGTTTCCCCTCGTTTCGAAAGGAATTCGTCTCGAGCTATTTGCCGAACGAAAAAGCCTAGGCGCCGGCAAGCGGCACGCCCGGCTGCATCAACCAGCTCACCAAGGATCTCGCTGATACTCGCGCACGTAGTCGTAGCGAGTCTCGAACCCGAGCTCTGGAGGAAACTCTTGATAGCCCGAATTGATCCAGGGAATGTCGCTACGATAGGGCGGCCGATATGAGCCCTTCACAGTGGGAAACGGGAACGTCACCATCTCGTAAATGCCATAGCCAAGGCGAGCGAAGGAACGGCCGATCCCTCGAACTATGCCGTAGCTCCACGAGGCTGAATTGCCCTCCGCGTAATTGACTGCCGCCATGGAATCAAACAACTCCGTCGGACCCCAAAGAACGTTGCCCAAGCCACGGCCAAGCTTCCGTGTCGGTCCATAGTCCGAAGCTGGCGGCTGTTGGATATCAGCAAGCCCTGTTGCGGTGATTGCGGCGGCGGCGAGGAGGGAGACCACAGCTTTGATCATAAGAGAATCCATAGCCGAGTTCGGCCCGCCCAAGCAAGAAAAAATCCGCTAGCCGACGAGCCGCGCCACATGCGAAGCGACCGCCTTTCCCAAGCCGGCAAGATTGTATCCGCCCTCGAGAACGGACACCAAGCGGCCCTCGCATGCACGTGTTGCAAATTCGAGGAGCAGGTCGGTCAGATCGGCAAAGTCTTTGTCTGTGAGAAGCAATTGGCCCAGCGGATCACCGGCCCTCGAGTCAAAGCCTGCCGAGACGATGAGCAGTTCCGGCTGATAGTTATTCAGAGCAGGGAGCAGCCGCGTTCGGAACGCATCCATGAATTCTTCGCGTCCTGAACCGGCTGGCAGTGGGCAATTGATTGTCAGACCAAGACCTTTGCCTTCTCCTCTTTCGGACGAATGCCCGGTCCCCGGATACCAGGGCCATTGATGAGTAGAAAAGAAGAGCACTGAACCGTCCGAGTAGAACATCTCCTGGGTCCCGTTTCCGTGATGGACGTCCCAGTCAATGATGGCGACGCGTTGCACGGCGTGTTTGGCCTGGGCATAGCGAGCGGCGATCGCAACGTTGTTGAAAATGCAGAAGCCCATCGCTGCGGCTGGCCGGGCATGATGGCCTGGCGGACGCACCGCACAGAAAGCGTTCTTCGCGCGACCGTCAAGCACAGCATCGACGGCATCAATGACTCCACCCACCGCGTGCAAGGCCACCTCACCCGACTCCGGACAAACGCTCACATCACCGCCCGCGAGTTCATTTTG
>DATLIT010000094.1:0-5547 GCA_035539295.1 Terrimicrobiaceae bacterium
ACCATATAATGACTGGCCCCGTTAGCGGTATCACTGGTTTGCAACAGGTGCGTCGCCTAAAACGGCAACGTCTTTGCCATAGTGACCGCGGGAATTAGGTGTCTCTGGTCGAGAGCAGGGTCACGAAGTTAACCCTGCCAGTTGCCAAACGGCGGTCGAATCGCAGGCCTATTCAGCGGCTCTCGGTGCGGGTTTAATAAGTGTGCGCTGAGCCGACAGGCCGCCTGGCGTGCCTCATCCTCCGCAGAATAAAAAGAAACGTAAGCGTCGGCATATCCCTCTCCTCAACTTGATCAGTCAGGAAAGCAGTTTTTGAGGAAGTTCACTCTGCCGGCGCATAGTCGGGATGCTCCTGCTTCGTTCCCATGGCAGGGGCTTGATCGGCCGTCGCCGCGGAGCCGGTTGTGACCGTCGGCGGGTGCACAGCGCCGACTGTGCGAGCAACAGGGCGGTGGCTGCGCCCCCCTCGGCGACGTGTGATCCCAGGCGGCGTGCTCGGTAGCCCTAAAATCCGAGCCCCGGTGCACGGCTGCCCGGCTGCGACAAAGTGTGCACCGCGATTTTTTGGCGACCGACTGCCCGGGCCGATTCGTCTCGACAATAGTGAGTGGGCTGGCGGTTGCCTTGAGGCAACTCCGTGAAATCCAAGGCGCGGACCGCAAGTCGTGGTTGAAGCTCTGACTTTCCAAAATTCGTTACCCTTCTCAATTACTTGGCTCGGGTGGCGCAGCGGCCCCATCAAAGGATCAAGGTAAACGTAAAAAATCCGGAAGCGGGCTGCCTTCCATCTTCGAACAGGACGGCCAGCCCCCCTCGGAACGAACGTAGGCAACTAGCCGGTGCGTCACCGCTGCCTACCGAGCCACGATGGTGGCTTGTTGGTTTTCTACCACACATGACTTAAAATTACAAAGTCAGGTGTGATACTGGTTTTTGCGTAAGGGGATTGGCAACCGGCCGCCAATGCAATCCTGATGCGCAGCCGAAAGCGGTCCGACTAAGCGGCGGGCTGCCATCTAGTTCGCCGACTTGCTTCCCCGCAGATCCTTAGGCAGCCCGCTGGACATGAGCGGGCGGCTCGCCCCAAAGGCATAAAGGCTTGTGGCGGAGCCGCCCTATATGTGTCAGCATCTTAAATAGCACCGTTCACGCCAGTCAGTTAGTCGGGGAATGCCTTAATCTTGTCTCGTGCTTTCCCCTAGGCAGCTGGCGAAGGTAAGCCGTTGACGCTCAATCAGCCGACTAGACGCGACAACCTCCTGTCCGAGGAAAGAACAGCTCAGCTGCTGAAGGTCGTAGTTCTGGGAGCATAGGCGTCCCAGAGGTCCGTCAGACGGCATAGCAAATGTGATCCGATGCAAACCGAGCACGACCGGCTAGGCTGCCTGAGACTCTAGCCGTGCCGATCTGCGCGAATCGCGCCACACTCTGTCATGATCCTTCCGACGTGATCTGCGCGACTCGCGTCAGTTTTAACCAAAACAAATTCGCTGTGATGCAAGGTGATCGCGTAACCTTCGATCACGTCGTCCGGAAGATTGTAATCGGCAAAATGTGCTTTAAACGCGCGGATGACGGCGCTGCGGTCCGGCTTGGATGGCATAACCGGTCTCGCATTGTCCCAGAATGCAGCCGGCGTATGACCCAAAGCAAATGCGATGGGCTCCCCCTTAGATGCATCTTCCGCCACGATGGACTCGTCGTAAACGGTTTCGTCAAAGCCAGCGCGTGCTAATTTGTTCACGGCCTTATCCAGGTCTCGCGCATTATCAAATATTCCGATGATTGTGGTCATTGAGTTTTGCTAGGCGAAAAGGTTGACTTGTGCGGCTAAAAAGAGCCTCGCACCGGGTTTAAAGCTGAGCAAGAGGAATAGCGCGCCCTCCTTCGGTGAGCTCGTTCGGCCAAAGCCACGATCTTGGTGACAATCAACGACAATTGCAGGCTTCAATGAAAGATGTGCTTGCGCTTGGAGTTGCCGAGCGGATATCAGCTTGATCGCGTGAGTCGAGGCGAGTGAACGAGCACAGAGAAGTAAGAACTGAAGGCACGGCTCGAAAGAAAGTTGCGGCATTCATCGAGAACGAACGCCGCTTTTCCCTTTCAGATTTGATGGATTAACCCGGGTCTGCGACATTTCGACGCAGGGAGGCTTTGCTCCAAGGCG
This sequence comes from Terrimicrobiaceae bacterium, assembly GCA_035539295.1. Taxonomy (GTDB): domain Bacteria; phylum Verrucomicrobiota; class Verrucomicrobiia; order Chthoniobacterales; family Terrimicrobiaceae; genus DASTFP01. The sequence goes on from DATLIT010000094.1 coordinate 2,168, forward strand.
AATGCTGGCAACAATTCTAGAAACCAACGAGAAACAACTAACCGTAAGAAACGCATAAAATGAAAGCACCCAAATTCATCCTGGCTGTCCTGCTCAGTTCGGCAGGGCTCTCTGCACACGCCGACACCTTCAAGATCGATCCCCTGCATTCCTCGATTGTGTTTAGTATCAAATACCTGGTTAGTGACTTTTACGGTCGTTTCAACGACGTGTCCGGACAGGTGGTCTTCGACAAGGCCGATCCCGCCAAAAGTTCCGTCGAGCTCACCATTCCGGTTGAAAGCATCGATACGCACTATGCGAAGCGTGACCAACATCTAAAGAGCCCCGATTTTTTTAATGCCAAGCAATTTCCGGCGATCGTTTTTAAGAGCAAGAGCGTTGAAGGGAGCGGCGAAAACTACAAGGTGACAGGCGACCTAAACTTGCATGGTGTCACCAAACCTTTGACGCTGGAGATCAAGAGAGGGCCGGACGGCAAGGGACCGGAGGGGGAAATCCGGGGAGGCGGCGAGACCCGGTTTACTATCAAGCGTAGTGACTTCGGCATGAATTTCATGCAGGGGGCGCTTGGGGATGAGGTGACGGTCCTTCTCATCCTCCAGGGCGTGAAGCAATAGGCGTGTTTCTCATTCGACAGCTCTTGCCAGGAATTCTGGGCGCTTTGCTAGTTTCCGGCGTCTTCACCATCGTGGGACGCCTTTGGAAGGCAAATAGCTGGACTGATGCAATTGCAGTTGGAATCGGCTACGCCGTCGGTCATGCAGTAACCGCCGGTTGGCCGGCCTTTCCGCCAATCGAAGCGACACAGTGGCTGCCTTACTTTGGGATCGCGGGAACTCTCCTGGCAGTGATTGACACGCTGCTGCGCCCTCCGGGGGTCATGCGCGCCGTTGTATGGTTCCTTGGCTGCGTGGGAATCTTGTCGCTGCTGTTAGCTTCCAAATTTCAGTATGGCTGGTCGCTGTCTGCAGGAGTGCTCTGGATTGCCGGCCTGGCAACGGCGATGCTTGTGCTCACCAGCTTCCTCGACAGGGTTGCGCGACGGGATGCGTCAATTTCCCTCCCGCTTATTCTCACCATCGTCGCGGGCGGGACGGGTCTTGCTCTGATGCTGTCGGGGAGCATACTTCTCGGCCAACTGGCGTTGGTTCTCGCCGGTGCATTTGGAGCAATTGTGATCGTCGGCATGCTGCTCCCGAACGTCATCAACGGTCGCGCCATTGCGCCGGTATCGGCGACCCTGCTTTGCGGCCTTTGGCTCAGCGGCTACTTTTTCTCAGAGCTTCCGCCGGTGAGTGGCTTCTTGCTCTTGGTCTCCCCGGTTCCTGCTCTGATGCTCGTGTTGTTTGACGAGAGCGGAAATCCCAGAAGGGGTCTTCTTCTGCGCGCAATCCTCGTCGCCGTGCCAGTCGCCTTGGCGGTGTTCCTGGCCTTTGAGGCCTCGCCGGCTCCATACTGAGAGGGTAGCTGGCTGGAAATATTCAACCTGGCTTGCCCCGCGAGGCCCCTCTATGTCGGCCTCCATTTTATCGAACAGCCGAGACTGGGTTTCTGGACCACTGGCGCCTGACGGCCGCTGAGCACGGCATCGAGGGCCGCGCGCATTTCACGCCCAGTAACTGGGACGCCATTGCGCGGCGTGCTGTCGTCGAGGCGGCCATGATAAACGAGCCGTCGATTGGAATCGAAGACGTAGAAGTCAGGCGTACATTGGGCGTCGTATGCCTTGGCCACTGATTGCGTCTCATCGTGGAGAAGCGGAAATGGAAATTCGTGCTCGATCGCCATTTCGCGAAGTCTCTCCGGAGAGTCGTCCGGGTAGGCGACCCAGTCATTCGAACAGATGGCCACAAAGGCGACGCCTTTTGGCTGGTAATGGCGCGCGATTCGCAGAATCTCGTCGCGAACGTGGACCACGTAAGGACAGTGCCTGCAGATAAACATTATCACGACCGCATCGGCGTGGGGCAGCTTCGAGAGAGAAACGGCTTCTCCGGTGACGACGTTCGGAAGTGAAAACTCCTTCGCTGGCGTGTTCAGCGGGATAGAGGTGAGTGATTCGATTGCCATATTTGCATGTTGTGCCCAAGTGTGCGCCTTGGCAACCTCGGTGCGGCGGGTTAATCCTCCCGAAAACTTTCGCGTAGCCAGCGCAGGCCGATGAACAGAATCCATGTTGCTCGAAATCGTCAGGCTCTTGGCCAGTTTTCGCCTGAGGAGGTGGCGGAAGGACTTGCCTCCGGAGAGCTCTTTGCAACCGACCTTGCCTGGCGGGAGCCGATGGAAACTTGGCAACCTCTTAGCGAGTTTACGGATCTTCCGCCGGCGACGCGCTCCGTAGTTCCACCGGCGCTTCCGGTGCAAGCGGCAGATCTGGAATTGCAAGGCGAGCCCGCCTGGGAACGTCGCAAGCAACTCGGCACGTTTTCAGCACTCGTTGAGACAGTGCGCCAGGTCCTGGCCGCACCGGTGGCGACATTTAAGGCGATGAAACGCGAGGGCGGTCAAGCAACGCCACTGTTCTTTTACGTGCTCGTAACGACGTTCGCCACTTGGGCGGCAATGGCATACCAGCTCACGGTCATTATGATGAATCCTGAGGCGATGCTCGGACCGCTTGCCAAGTCCTTGAACACAGCCTCGCTTCTCGGGATTCAGGTGCTGTCGATGGCCTTGGCCCCGATGCTTCTCATAGCGGTGGGCTATTGCGCCGCGGGAATTTTCCATCTTGTCTTTCAACTCCTTGGTAGCAGCGAGCCCTTCGAAGTTACTTTCCGAGCCTATTGTTACGCGATAGCGCCGGCTTCCGTATTTCGGTTGATTCCCATCTGCGGGGACATCTTGTTTTTCATCGCCGGCCTTGTGCTTCTGGTCTTCTCGTTTCGCGAAGCATTGCGAATCGATGGCGCGCGCGCGACCATAGGTGTCATCCTGCCATCGTTGTTATGCTGCGGGTTTATCTGGGCGGCCGGGGCTCTCGCCGCAGGAGCCCTCGCTCAGGGTATTCTCAAGTGATCCGAAGGATGGCTCCGGGAGCGTCCTGGCAAGCGCACTGAATGCTTGGTTGAGCGCCGCTTCGGGAGTTTGCCAGGCCTTTCAAAGCGCAATCCAGTGCCAGGTTGGGGGAGTTACAATCGCGACTCAGATGACCGAGGATGATATGTTCGAGTGGAGCGTCAAGCTCGGCGAGGATACGAGCTGCGGCGGTGTTCGAAAGATGCCCGTGCCGTGAGAGAATGCGTTGCTTTACCGACCAGGGCCGGCGAAAGTCGTTCTGCAGAAGAGCTTCGTCGTGGTTTGTCTCGATGAGCATCGCGCGAACTCCACGTAGCGCCTCGAATACGAGACGGGTTGCATAACCGAGGTCCGTAAGCACT
>DATLIT010000095.1:0-4759 GCA_035539295.1 Terrimicrobiaceae bacterium
ACGGACATTGCTTCCGGTGTTTACGAAAGCTTGCTTACTTCGATCGCATCGCTAGCAGTGGCTATTCCGGCGTTCGTTGCCTACAGTTATCTCTCGGCGCGGGTAAATACAATTGTCCACGAAATGGAACGGGCTGGCATCGAAATTCTGGCAATTCTTGATGAGGTGCGAAGGCAAAAACGGCCGAAAACGTGAAACTTTGGCGTTCACCTGCTCCGCATCCCGTCTTGGTTGTCTTTGCTCCAGCACTTGGTCTTGCCCTGATACTGATTTTTTTTCTCCTGTTGGGGACCTCGTTTTTGCTGCAGCCCGGGGTGGCGATCGATGTTCCGCGCTCGCCATTTCTCCTCTCACCGCAGCGGAATCCGCGCATTGTCAGCATTACGGCTCCGCCGCTTTCCGCTGTTTTCTTTGAGAACGAGGAGGTGGATGTTGCGGGGCTGCGCCAAGCTCTGCAGAAGCTGCAGGGCAGATCGCAGACGATCATCATCAAAGCCGACAAACGAGCGCTTTACGAAAACGTAAGCGCGGTCATGAACGTCGCGCTGGAGACGGGTTTCCCTGTGGTGCTCGCGACTGCCGAGGAGCACGGCGAAGGTCTGTGAAGCTTCGCATCCATTTGTTTGAGTGGCCTTCGCGACACAACGTGCATTTGGCTCTGCCGCTCATGCTCGCGCTGTCGTTCGCGCTCCATGCGGCCAGTATCTTCCTCTTTCACGCCAGCTTCCCGCGTTCGAACGGCAGCACGGAGCGAGTTGGTTCCATTACTTACATCTTACCCGACTCGCCGGAAGCCGCCAAGCTGGCCCCGATTCTCGCCGGCTCGGATCCGGCACTATTCTCATCGGCGGATGTCGGACCGAACGTCTGGAATCTGCCCAAGACAGCTTACGTGGCGAGCTTTGACGAAGAAACGCCCGAGTTGAAACCGCTGCCGCCGCCGGGTCCATCCGAGTTCCTCCCTCCAGATCCGGGCACCGCCCCCATTACTGTCGCTACAGTCGTGCCCAAGGCAACTCCAGTTCCTCAGCCTGCTCCGGCTACGACCGTGGAATTCGGCGGCGGTTTGGAAAAGCGCGCCTGGACCCCGCCCGAAGGGTTCAAGTTTTCCGATGTGAGAGCCTTGACGCAGCAAGGGCGAGCACCGGCCGAGTTTCTGGTCGCGGTCTCGACGGACGGTCTGCCGCTGCATTTCTTCCCGCAGCACTCCTCGGGTGACGAAAATCTCGACCGGGCGGCCCTTCGCTATCTTGCCGGTTGCCGGTTCGCACCCGCTTCGTCGGGAAGTGACCCGGCGTGGGGGACCGCCCTCTTTCTTTGGGGAGGCGACATCGCCGCGGATACCCAGCCATGATCCGCGTCGAACTCGCGGAACTGGTTTGCATCTATGTAGTGGTTTTTCTTGCCGCAATTTTGGGTGTTTGGATAGCCTACGAGATGGCTCGGAGAGTCCGCGAAAACCGCTCTCGTCGCGGATGGCTGCGCTGCAGGGTTTGTGCGATGGAGTTCGAAGATTTTACCCCCGCCGGTCTCCCACGCTGTCCCCGTTGCGGCAGCCTGAACGAACGAGAAAAATTGAAAGTGTACTGAAATGGGAATGTGGATTGGAAGGAACCGGAAGGCCCGGGTGACCTATGGCTTTGATGAAATCGCGCTGGTACCTGGAGACGTAACCATAAATCCGAATGAGGTTGACATCTCGTTCCGAATTCCGCGGCGAGACGGTGAACCGATTACTCTTAAGATTCCCATCCTCGCCAGCGCGATGGACGGAGTCGTCGACGTCAAGATGGCGATCGCCATGGGAGAGCTCGGCGGCTTGGGAGTGCTCAACCTCGAGGGGGTCCAAACTCGTTACGAGAACCCCGATGAGGTCCTTGCCGAGGTAGTCTCGGCCGACAAGCAGAAGGCGACCACCTTGATTCAAAAGCTCTACCAAGAGCCGATCCGCGAAGATCTGATTGCCCGTCGTGTCCAGGAGATAAAGAGCGCCGGGGTGATTTGTTCAGTCAGTTCGATTCCGCAGAAGGCCGAACGCTTTGGCGCTATCGCCGAGGAAGCTGGCGTCGACGTCTTTGTTGTTCAGTCCACCGTATCGACTGTCCGGCACATCTCCACTGAGTACAAAACGCTCCATATCGCAAAATTCTGCGCTTCGATGAAGGTGCCGGTGATTGTTGGCAATACGGTCACCTTCAATGCGACTCGCGAGCTGATGCAAACGGGAGTGGCCGCCGTTTTGATCGGCGTCGGTCCTGGCGCGGCTTGCACCTCACGCGGTGTGCTCGGGTTGGGAGTTCCTCAAGTGACAGCGACTGCTGATTGCGCGGCCGCGCGCGATTACCACTTTAAGAGGACCGGTCGCTATGTCCCAATCATCACCGACGGTGGCATGAGTAAGGGAGGGGATGTCTGCAAGGCCCTCGCGTGCGGGTCGGATGCGGTCATGGTCGGAAGTGCCTTTGCTAAGGCCGAAGAGGCGCCCGGCAAGGGGACACACTGGGGCATGGCGACGCCGCACGCCAATCTTCCTCGCGGCACTCGCATCAAGGTGGGTATCACCGGCAGTCTCAAACAAATTCTCTTTGGACCGGCTCAGGTCGACGATGGTAGTCAGAATCTTGTCGGCGCGATCACCACATGTATGGGCAACGTTGGCGCGGCGAGCATCCATGAGTTTCAGGAGACGGAGATCATCATCGCGCCCTCCATAAAAACCGAGGGAAAGCTCTTTCAGGTTGTGCAAAGCGTTGGAATGGGCACAAAGTAACTTTTTGATTGCCAACCTGTGGCCCAACCCGCTGAGTTAGAGACTCAAGCCCAAGCATAATTCGAATGAGCGAGCGCAGAGTAGTGGTCACCGGAATCGGCGTAATCAGCCCCGTTGGCAGCGACTTGGATACCTTCTGGAAAAACCTGACCGAAGGTCGGAGTGGCGTGACCAAATACAAGGCGTTCGACTCGACGACGTATGATTGCAAGATCGCCGGCGAGGTCGCCGGTTTTGATCCGACCAAGTATTTCCGCTCGCCCAAGGATGCGCGCCGCGCCGATCGCTTTGCGCAATTCGCCATGGCGGCCGCCAAGACAGCGCTGGCCGACTCCGGGATTGATCTTGAGACGGTAAATCACGAGCGTTTCGGGGTGATGGTCGGCAGCGGCATCGGGGGCCTCAAGAGCATGGAGGAGGAGTGCCGCCGACTATTCGACCGAGGCCCCTCCCGCGTGTCGCCCTTTACCATTGCCATGATGATCAGCAACATGGCCAGCGGTTTGGTTTCCATGGAATACGATCTGCGCGGACCCAACATGTCGATCGTCACCGCCTGCGCCACCGCCAATCACTCGATCGGAGAGGCTTGGCGGATGATCAAGTTCGATGACGCCGACTGTTTTCTCGCCGGCGGCACCGAAGCGACGATTACTGAACTGGGCATCGGTGGCTTTTCCGCGATGCGCGCACTTTCCTTGCGCAATAATGAACCGGAGCGTGCGTCGCGGCCTTTCGACAGGAATCGCGATGGTTTTGTTATGGGCGAAGGTGCGGGTCTGGTGGTTCTGGAAGAGGTCGAACACGCGAAGAAACGGGGTGCGAGAATTTATTGTGAGCTGTCGGGCTATGGATTGAGCGCCGACGCCTATCACATGACACAACCGCTGCCTGAAGGCGAGGGCGCGGCCAGGTGCATGCTCATGGCGATGCGCCATGCAAAGGTCAATCCAAACCAGGTCGATTACATCAACGCCCATGGCACTTCGACGCCGATAGGAGATGTTTGTGAGACCAAGGCGATCAAGCAGGCGCTCGGAAACGACGCTAGCAAAACAATGGTAAGCTCGACCAAGTCGATGACCGGGCACCTGCTCGGCGCCGCTGGCGGGGTAGAGTTCGCCGCCTGCGCGCTGGCCATTAAGCATGGCGCGGTGCCGCCCACGATCAATCTCGAGGATCCCGACCCCGAATGCGATCTTGATTATGTGCCCAACACTGCGCGCGAAGCGAAAGTCAAAGTCGCCATGAGCAATTCGTTTGGCTTCGGTGGGCACAATGCCACCCTGGTAGCCTCAGAGTTCGTCGGCTAGGAACAGCTCAAGAAAAGCCGCCGAAGTCGCTGGCTGCTAGAACGAGCGCGCTCTCGAGCGTGTTGGAGGCGGTTGCCGTCTACGGTCTCACGTAAGCGAGGACCAGCGCGGTAATGAAGATGTTCAGCAGGGCGATTTCAAAGAAGAAATACCATCCCAGCTTCATGAGTTGATCGTAGCGGAAGCGCGGTAAAGTCCAACGCACCCAGATAAAGACAAAGAGCAAGGCGGCGACCTTCGCGAAAAAGGTGCCGATGTTGACCAGGCCCCAAAGCACGCCTGCTGCCGCTGGCGGAACGAAGGGGAGGTTGAAAAATGACGTCGAGGACCCGTCGGGAATCAACGGAAAGCTCCAGCCGCCAAGAAACAACGTTACGATGACGCCGGAGCCCGCAATCATGGCAGCGTATTCCCCAAGGAAGAAGAGGGCAAAGCCCATCGAGGAATACTCGGTATGATAACCGCCCACCAGCTCTTGCTCGGCCTCGGGAAGATCGAACGGCAACCGGTTCGTCTCCGCGAACATTGCGATGAGGAAAACGAAAAACGAGATAACCATCGGAATCCAAATCAAGAGGCGTTGGAGTGAGAATCCTGCAGCGAAGGATGCCAGCACGCCTCGCCAGTCGGCTTCGACAATCTGCTGAATGCTAAATCCCTTCGGCCACCATGGGAA
>DATLIT010000096.1:0-4037 GCA_035539295.1 Terrimicrobiaceae bacterium
GCGGCAGTCACTGCCACCTTCGCATGGTGAAGCATTTCCTGCACAGCTGTGAGTCCGTAGCGCGCGTTGATCTGGCTGCCATACTCTTTGCGCAAAGTGTGCAGCGGGGTCTTTGACGTGACATCTCTTGAACGCAGCCCATTCGATCAGGCCTTGAATGTTGGACTGGCACCGATAGTGGTCGTAGAGCGCAGCAATGTCTGGCACTTTGGGAGTTTTCCAAAGCATCTAATGAAGTTAAGCCCGGCTTCCTCTTCAAGACTTGCGCCGAGCCTCCTTTGCCACTCGTGCCTTCGCCAGATTGCGAAGCGCCGCAGCGATTTTCGCCTCGCTCTTCGCCCGCCCGCCTCGGCGGCTGACTTCCGCGTGGCCCATCCGCGCCGGTCGCAAGACCGCAGGGCTGATGAATCCTTCGCTCGGCATAACCTCATTCCATACCAGAGGCGGCGGACACTGGCAAGGACGGGGGGGCGATTGCGATTGTAACACGCGACCGGCACGCAAATGCGTTTACGCGCGCTTTGCCGCCTACGTCTGGCTTTCCTAGGCGGACAAGGTGAAGATAGCGGACTGATGGCAACTACAGTGATTCACGTACGCGACATGCGCGAAGGCGATGTCTACATCGGACATCGCAACAACCGTTACGGGCTGCCTGAATCGATATGGGCCAATCCTCACTACAAGGACGACTGCTCGCAGGAAGAGAAGGTTGAAAGATTCGAAGCCTATCTCAAGAAAAGGCCCGACCTGCTTGCTCAACTGCACGCTCTCAAAGGCAAGCGACTGGCCTGCTGGTGCAAGCCGAAGGCGTGTCACGGCGATGTGCTCGCCAGACTGGCCGACGCATCCTGATACGTCGACATGGACTGCTCGGAATCAATTCCAGTGATTTCATGCCATTCCATGAACAACCTTGGCACGGTTTGATGGCCCACGGCACTAGGTTCTGTGCGAACCTTTGAACCTCAATGCGATGCGGAGCGTCCCACTTTTGCTCCGATTTCTGACCACAAAAGATATACCTTTTCGACTCTCGAACTCTCGGCTTAAGGTAGGATGGCCATGAAACAGCCGATTGCGGGACTGAAAGGCATTAAGCCGCGACTAGAGAAGCCAAACGGCAAGCTTTCGCGGGAAGAGGCGCACAAACTCGACCGCGAGTACAGGATTCACCGCAATCAAGCTCTGCAATTGCGCAACCACCGCGAGGGAATGTTGCTTGCGAAGTCACGCGGCCAGCTCATCGAGAAAAAGCTGGTGACGTTGCAGGCGGCCTACCTGCTGACCGCTTTTCGGTCGCGTGTGCTGGCGGAACCTTCCAGTCTAGCGCCACGGCTGGCCGACAGAGGATTCGTTGCGGAAGAGCGCCGGACTGAGGTCCAGGAAATGATCAAGCACGACCTCTTCGCGATGTTAAGAGACTTGGCCAATTTGCCGAGCCAGATTTCCGATCCGAACTGGACCGAGAGGATTGATTCGGATTTACGCGATCAGGTGGAAGATGACGACGATGGAAAGGCCGGCGGCGGTGGATTCGTGGAAGATCCTTCCAAGGTGAGGCGCCAGGCTGAGCAAGCCGAGCAGCGGCGCGAGAAGAAGACGGAATCGATGCGCCGACTCCGCGAGGAAGGTAGGACTCCTTAGAGCCGCTAAAGAGTTCTTCAGAACGCGAACGTTACGTCGTCCTACGGATGAAGGTTGAGATCCTCGGGATGTAGTCGCAGGGAAGTGACGGGTTCGTGTGCTTGCTCCGCGGTAGAGGTAAACTCAACCGCATTACCTTTTCCGAGTATGATCAAATTCCTAATCGCATTTTGTTAGGCACAAGTCGTTGCCGCGCAGTTGCCACTTTTAGCGGCAATGTGGTTCGTATTGGTCGCTCACATTCGCTTTTCTACAGAGTAAACTCGATTTTTCAGAAGCGCTCGCTCGGTTTTGGAACCGCTGCTCTACCAATTGAGCTACTGCCTATCCGAAAAGAGCACCAATTTAGTCCAGAATCTCAGAAACGCGACCCGCCCCGACAGTGCGCCCGCCCTCGCGAATAGCAAAGCGAATCGTCTTCTCCATGGCGATGGGAGTAATCAATTCAACCTCGATCGAGACATTGTCCCCGGGCATGACCATCTCGACCCCATCAGGAAGCTTGATCGTTCCCGTGACATCGGTCGTCCGGAAATAGAACTGTGGCCGATAATTCGAGAAAAATGGCGTGTGCCGACCACCTTCGTCCTTGCTCAACACATAGACCTCCGCCTTGAACTTCTTGTGGGGCTTGATGGTCCCGGGCTTGGCGATTACCTGACCACGCTCAATGTCGTCTTTCTTGACGCCGCGAAGAAGCACGCCAACGTTGTCGCCCGCCTCGGCGGAATCAAGGAGTTTGCGGAACATCTCGATGTCGGTCACCGTCGTTTTCGCGGTCGGGCGGATGCCGACGATCTCAACTTCCTCCATCTTTTTAAGGATACCCCGCTCGACCCGACCCGTTGCCACCGTGCCTCGCCCTTCAATATTGAAGACATCCTCGATGGGCATGAGGAACGGCTGGTCTTTCGGTCGTTCCGGCGTTGGTATGTATTCATCGACGGCGGTCATCAGATCGAGGATCGCCTTTTCGTGGTCGGAGCTACCCTCGAGCGCCTTAAGCGCGCTGCCCTTCACGATCGGGATGGCATCTCCGGGGAATTCGTACTTGCTAAGCAGTTCGCGAACTTCCATCTCCACGAGATCAAGAAGATCCTTGTCGTCAACCATGTCCACTTTGTTCATGAAGACAACGATCGAGGGAACTCCCACCTGCCGGGCCAGAAGGATATGCTCACGGGTTTGCGGCATCGGACCATCAGCTGAACTGACCACGAGAATCGCTCCGTCCATCTGCGCCGCGCCAGTGATCATGTTCTTCACGTAGTCGGCGTGGCCCGGACAATCAACGTGCGCATAGTGGCGCTTGTCTGTCTCGTACTCGACGTGCGCCGTATTGATCGTAATGCCGCGCTCTTTCTCCTCGGGAGCAGCGTCAATCTCGTCGTATTTCTTAGCCTGCGCCTTGCCGGACTTCGCCAGCACACTCGTTATCGCCGCCGTGAGCGTGGTCTTGCCATGATCAACATGGCCGATCGTGCCAATGTTGACGTGGGGTTTGGTTCTCTGAAACTGTTCTTTTGCCATCTTTAGAATTGCTTTGAATTTGGATAGGCGCCTGCTCTGCTGCTGGAGCCCATGACCGGGATTGAACCGGTGACCTCGTCCTTACCAAGGACGTGCTCTACCAACTGAGCTACATGGGCATTGGCGGCCGAAGCCGAGTGAAAGGAATTGGCGCATATACGTGGACCCGCCTGTAAAAGGGTGTAGGACCCTACCCGTCTCACCGATCGGCAGAAACGGTTAGAGTCTTTCCCTGAAATAGAAGGGCGGCCAAACCTAACAAAGCGCTTGGAGCTGTCAAAACGAAAAATGAACTTTGGCGGCGGCAGCCTAGGTGCGGCCGAGGCCAGAGAGCCTGGATTGAACAAAGGCACCGATAACGAAGAGCACGATCATGCTGACGAATCGAGCAGTAGAGTCAAACGGGAGAACATCGCTGACCATGCTTGCTCCAATCAAGGCCGAAAGAATGATTAAGGCCCAATCGAAGACTGCGGAAACGAGGATTGCCGCCAGCACCGCCCCCACGGCAAAGAAAACCCAGCCCACCGTCTCGGCGTTTATTCCAAGCAAAGGTGCAAGCCGCATAGCGAGCATGCCACCGGCAAGGCCTCCGGCGAGCGCAACGGCGACCCGCTGCAAGACGATAGCGAGCACGGCCGCCAGTAGCCCAACGCCGATAGCTATGGTAAGAATGACTATCTCGGATTGGCCGGTTACCAACTGGGCGCCGAAGCGCATACCTGCGAGTCAGCCGACGACACCAACGAAAAGCCAGAAGAGTTTCCTTCCCAGCAGCACGAGCAGGAGACCGACGAGAACTTGCGGAAGCGGGCTTAGCTGGAGCTGTTCGAGATTCATCGACGTCAATCCGGAAAGGT
>DATLIT010000097.1:0-6933 GCA_035539295.1 Terrimicrobiaceae bacterium
CAGCGAAATGACGAAATGGTTCGACACAAACTATCACTACATTGTGCCGGAATTCCACGAGGAGACGAAGTTTCAGCTGAGCGGTAGCAAGCCGTTCGATGAGTTCAAAGAGGCGCTCGCCCTCGGTATTCGTACCAAGCCGGTGCTCATCGGACCGTTGACGTATCTATATCTTGGAAAGAGTAGCAGCTCCGAGTTCGAGCGGCTCGCCTTACTCGATCGGCTGCTCCCCGTGTATGCGGATATCCTTCACCAACTCAACACGCTGGGAGCCGAATGGGTGCAAATTGACGAGCCAATCCTTGCCTTTGAACTCACCTCGGACTGGCAAACAGCCTTTCTCCAGGCTTACCGAACGCTTCGGTCGGCTCTGCCCGACACCAAGCTCCTCCTTGCGACCTATTTTGGTGAACTCCGCGAGAACATTCCCCTCGCGGTGAGTTTGCCGGTCGACGCCCTGCATCTCGATGTTACTCGGGCTGGCTCCGAACTCGATCAGCTCGTTAATCGCCTTCCTTCCGCCATGGCCCTGTCGCTTGGAGTGGTGGATGGGCGAAATGTATGGCGAAACAATTTTGAACTATCGCTCGACCAGATCAACAAGGCGAAACGGGTCCTAAGTGCCAATCGAATCTTGATTGCACCCTCATGCTCACTGCTCCATTCGCCAGTGACACTCCGCCACGAGTCGGCCTTTGACGCTGAAATCAAAGAATGGCTCGCGTTCGCTGAGGAAAAGCTGAAAGAGGTAACGCAGCTTGCTCGCTTAGCTGAGGGTGGGGGCGACGCCATGGTCGCTTACCGAAATCGCGTGGCTTCGCATTCCCGGCGGGCGAGTGAACGCATTCATCGCACTGAGGTGAAGGCTCGTTCCCAAGCGGTGAAACCGGAGGATAGCCGGAGGAAAGCTCCGTATCGCGATCGCCGCCATCAGCAGCGCGCCGCTCTCGGCCTGCCTTTGCTTCCCACGACCACGATTGGCTCCTTCCCACAAACGGCCGATATCCGGTCGGCGCGGGCGCGGTGGAAGCGCGGCGAACTTGCCGATGACGAATACGAGAAATTTCTTAGAGAGAAAACCGCAGAGTGCATCCGCTTGCAGGAAGATGTCGGCTTGGACGTGCTGGTGCATGGCGAGTTCGAACGCAACGACATGGTTGAATATTTTGGCGAGCAACTCGATGGCTTTGCTTTCACGGAAAACGGATGGGTTCAAAGTTATGGATCGCGCTGTGTAAAGCCGCCCATCATCTACGGCGACGTTCGCCGTCCCCACGCGATGACCGTGGAATGGTCTCGCTATGCGCAATCGCGAACATCCAAGCCGATGAAGGGCATGCTTACGGGCCCGATCACTATTCTCCAGTGGAGCTTCGTTCGCGACGATCAGCCGCGGAGCGAAACAGCGCGACAGATCGCTTTAGCAATCCGAGATGAGGTTCTTGATCTGGAAGCAGCTGGCATCAAAGTGATTCAAATCGACGAGCCGGCGCTCCGCGAAGGGCTCCCGCTGCGCGGGAGCGATTGGCAGGCCTACTTGCAGTGGGCGATCGAGTCGTTCCGCCTGGCATCATCCGGAGTTCGGGACGAGACGCAGATTCATACTCATATGTGTTACTGCGAGTTTAATGACATCATCGATTCGATCGCAGCTCTCGACGCTGACGTCATCTCGATGGAGGCCTCGCGATCGAACATGGAGCTGCTCGATGCCTTTGCCGCTTTTCGGTATCCAAATGAGGTCGGACCCGGAGTTTGGGATATCCATTCACCTCGCGTGCCTGGCACCGCGGAGATGGAAAACCTCCTGCGCACAGCTGCCGCCGTCCTGCCAATCGAAAACCTTTGGGTTAATCCGGACTGCGGATTGAAAACTCGCGGCTGGGACGAGGTGATCGCTTCGCTGCGGAACATGACAAAGGTGGCCGAGGCCCTTCGTAAGGACCGTTCGGTTTTGTCCGGCGTTTCAGCTCAGCCTGAGGCCAAATCCTAAGGGAGCCAAGGCTCCTCCAAGAGCGTGCCGTCGTCGGTCATCCGGAAACCGTTGGCGATACTTCGATTTTAGAGGCAGCTCTGTTCGCGAGGATTTTCGACAGGGTCTTTTGCAGGCGATCAATGTCGATCGGCTTTGTCAGGTGTTCTTCGAAGCCAGCCTGAAGACATGTGTCGATATCTTCCGCCATTCCATAACCGGTGAGAGCCACGGCTGGAGTTTGGCAGATCTCGCGGGCAGCTTTGATGAAGTCAATGCCCGATCCATCTGGCAGACCGATGTCACTGAGGATGACATCAAACTTTCTCTCTCTTAGTTTCTGACATGCGATGCTGACCGTCGAGCACGTTTCCACCTCGTGTCCCATCTGCTGCAAAACTTTCTCTAAGACGCGGGCAGTGTCCTCGTGATCTTCGATCAAGAGCAAGCGAAGGCTGCTCGAATTGCGTTCGGGCTGGGCAGCAGGGGCAATCGCCGGAGCAGATGTTCGCGCAGGCGGATGGGCTTGGGGAAAGCTGATGGTGAATGTTGATCCGCAACCGGGACCTTTGCTCTGGGCACGAAGCGCTCCGCCATGCGCTTCGACCAGGGCCTTTGCGATCGACAGTCCAAGGCCTAACCCTCGAAATCTTATCTCGGGGGGAATGTCCCCTTGCTCGAAGCGCTGAAACAAACGCGCAATCAGCTCTTCGGGCATCCCGATCCCATCGTCGGTAATGGCGATATTTAGCTCGGTGTCTTGAGGGTTGCTGGTAACAATCCCGATACTCCCGCCCTCTCGACTAAATTTCACAGCATTGCCAATGAGATTCAAAAAAATCTGCTGAAGTCGGGCTGGATCTGCTTCCAACCACGAATTTCTGGCGTCGAACTGACAGTGAAGTCGCAACCCTCTCGCCTGAACTTCCTCGCGGAAGAGGGCGGCAGCGGAAACAACAAGGTTGTGAACGTCTACCAACTCTTTTTCGAGGGAAAGCTTCCCGTTTTCGATCCTGGTCAGATCGAGGAGGTCGTCGATGAGCCGCGCCTCGAGTTCGACGTTGCGACGCAGACGCTGAAGATCTGAACGAAGCGTGGCGGGCAGTGCATTGGTCGCCTCCCACGACGAGAGAGTTGCCAGGACCGGCGTCAACGGTGTTCGCAGTTCGTGCGATAGCGCGGCGAGAAACTTGTCCTTGGCCTTGCTCGAGGCCTCGATCTGTTCCTTAGCACGAATTAGCGTGCGCTCGAATTCCTTGTGAACGGTAAAATCTCGAAAGACCAGCACCACCCCGCGGACGATTCCATCTGACTCTCGGATCGGTGCGCCGCTGTCGTCGATGGGCAGTTCGCTCCCATCCCGCCGAAGGAGCACAGTATGGTTGGCAAGACCGACGATTGCGCCCGTCGCCAATACCTTGTCGACGGGACTTTCCACTGGAAGGCGGGTTTCCTCATTGATAATGCGAAAGACCTCCGCACAAGGGCGATCCTCGGCCTCCTTGGCGCTCCATCCGGTAAGCTTCTCGGCGATCGGATTGAGGAAGGTGATGCGCCCCTTGATATCTGTGATAATTACCGCATCCCCGATGCTCGCGAGCGTCACGGCAAGAATTTCCTTTTGCCGGCGGGTTTCCAGATTCGCAACGAAATGATGCATCATTTCCTTGTGGATCCGATAATAAGCCCACGCCAAAAATGCCAGATTCAGGAAAATAGCCGAGAGAAATACCCAACCACGAAATTGGACCGCGGCATCGGCCCTCTCGCTGGCTGCCGCGCGACCGTTTTCCTGACCCGACACGATTTCGGCAATGATTGTCCGAATTGAGTCCATCGTCCGCTCTCCTGTATCGCTACGCACGATTTCCATCGCCGCGGGTATCCGGCCGGATTGCACGAGACTCACTGTCTTGCGCAATTCCTCAATCTTGGCATTGATCGACTTTTCCAACTCACTCACCTGCTTCGCCGGCAGCGATCCGGCTTTGGCAAGCTTCCCGGCTGCTTGAAGTCTCTGGTGAATGGTGGCGATGGCTTCCTCATATGGAGCGAGATAGTTCGCTCGGTGCGTCAAGAGATAACCTCTCTGGCCGGTCTCGGCGTCCTGAACAGTGGAGCGCAAATCCTGGATCGTCTCGATGGCGGCATCGAATTCTCTAATTCGGGCAATTGCATCCAGAGCCGCTCGCCCTGCGAAGTAGCTCGCCGCGATGCCAATAATGAGAACCGCCGACATCAAAATGAAGAAGAGGCGAAACTTGTCACTAGCTTCATTGAGGGATGATGGATCCGGGTTCATCTGGGGTGAAGACGCTCAGATGGTACCGAGCGCGTCAATAGGGCTCAGCCCTTATTTTAGATCAGGGAACGAGTCATTGCGCTCGCCTTCCTTCCGAGACCCCTTTAGGCTCGGCCAAAATGCCCCGCCCGAGCAAGAATTCTCCGAAACAAATTTCAAGCAGCAAGACTGTGCCGATCGCCTCGCCGGCTGATTCCCTTTGGTTCAAGGACGCCGTCATTTACCAACTGCATGTCCGCTCCTTTCGCGACAGCACTGGCGATGGCATCGGCGACTTTCGCGGGCTCCATGACAAGCTCGGATATTTTGAGGACATGGGCGTCACGAGCTTGTGGCTGATGCCATTTTATCCCTCACCGATGCGTGATGATGGATATGACATCGCCGACTATTTTTCGGTCCATCCTTCCTATGGAACGCTCAAGGACTTCCAGGAATTCCTTGCCGAGGCGCATCGCCGCAAGCTGCGGGTGATCACCGAACTCGTGATCAATCATACCTCGGATCAGCACGGCTGGTTTCAGCGTGCGCGCAAGGCACCGCCGGGCACTCCTGAGCGCGAGTTCTACGTCTGGAGCGATTCTCCACGACGCTTCGAAGAAGCCCGAATCATCTTCAAGGATTTCGAGACGTCGAATTGGGCCTGGGATCCGGCGGCGGAAGCGTACTACTGGCATCGGTTTTATTCACACCAGCCAGATCTGAATTTCGACAACCCTCTTGTTCGCGAAGCCGTTCTCAGTGTTGTCGAGTTTTGGCTGAGGCTGGGGGTCGATGGAATTCGGCTGGACGCGGTTCCCTACCTCTTCGAGCGCGATGGCACCTCTTGTGAAAATCTTCCAGAAACACATGCGTTTCTCCGTGAGCTGCGTGAGCATCTGGACGAGAAGTTTCCTGAACGCGTCCTACTTGCCGAAACCAATCTGTGGCCGGAGGAGGCGGCCTCTTACTTCGGTCAAGCCGATGAGTGCCATCTCGCCTTTCACTTTCCTTTAATGGCGCGGCTGTTCATGGCCCTGCAAATGGAAGACAGATTTCCGATCATTGATATCCTTGAACAGACACCGGAGATCCCGCCGACCTGCCAGTGGGCGATCTTCTTGCGAAATCACGACGAGCTCACCTTGGAAATGGTGACCGATGAGGAGCGTGATTACATGTACCGTTTGTTTGCGGAAGATCCCCGCGCGCGGCTCAATCTCGGGATTCGCCGCCGCCTCGCTCCCTTGCTCAACAACAATCGTCGCCGCATCGAATTGATTAACGCTCTTCTCCTCTCGATGCCCGGGACACCAATCATTTACTACGGCGATGAGATCGGAATGGGGGACAATATCTATCTTGGCGATCGTAATGGAGTGCGCACCCCCATGCAGTGGAGTGCCGATCGAAACGCTGGATTTTCCAAGACCAATCCACAGCGTTTGTTTCTTCCGGTGATTGTCGATCCGGAGTTTCACTATGAAGCCGTCAATGTCGACGTTCAGCTGAAGAATGTTTCGTCACTCTTTTGGTGGATGCGCAGAATCATTGCGGTCCGGCGTCGCCTTCCTGCGCTCTCTCACGGCACGATCGAGTTCCTCCATCCGACCAACGCCAAAGTCCTCGCGTTTCTGCGGCAGTACAAGGGCGAGACCGTGCTTGTTGTTGCGAATCTCTCCCGGTTTTCCCAGTCGGTGACCATTGATCTGTCGCGATTTCAGGGCCATCACGCCGAAGAGCTTTTTGGCGGCGGACCCTTCGTCGAGATCACCGACACCCCGATTTTTTTCACAATCGGACCGAACGACTTCTATTGGCTGCTGCTGACGAAGGCAGTGGAATTACCTCCTCCGGCGCCGGAGAGCCTCATCCGAACTCTTGAGACGCCCTCGGTATGGTCCGATGAGCTTTTGGAGGTTTTGCGGACAACGGTGCTGCCGGAGTACCTTCCCCTCTGCCGCTGGTTTGGCCAGAAGCAGCGAACGTTACGTTCCATCGAGATTCTCGAGGCCCGCGCCGAGCAGAAGTCCGACGCGATGCGTGTCATGCTCCTGAAGCTCTCCTTTGCTGACGGAGACCCGGTCACCCAGGTGATGCCACTCTTCATTGGAAAAGAGGATGAGGGCGAACCGAAAGGAGTGCCCGCGATGGTTGCCCGATTTGCCGACGGCATGGTTCTCTGGGATGCGCTGTATGTTGGCGCGTGCCGCAAGAAGGTCTGGGAGGTTCTGGCCGCACGCGATGCCTGGCATGGATCTGGCGTGCGACAGTTTGGAATCAAAAATAACCTCACGGCAGAAATCCGGCCGTCGAAAACACGCCTGCTCGGAGGAGAGCAATCGAATTCGACGCTTTCGTTCGATGACACGTTTCTCCTCAAATTTCTGCGGAAATTCGAGCCCGGTCCGCATCCCGACGCGGATATCATACGCGCGCTTGGCAACAACAATTTCCCCAATGTCCCACGATACGCGGGCGAGATTCGTTGTCGCGTCGATCGCGAGGAGGGGGTCTTGGCGCTCTTGACAACGTACGTCAAAAATCAGGGCGAATGCTGGACGTATGCTTTAGATGGGATCGTGCGATTCTTTGAACGCGTGCGCTCGACCACCGTGGAGCCGGACGAAGAAGAGCCGGAGTTGACGGAACTCGCGGGCGCTGAATTTCCGCCGCGGCT
>DATLIT010000098.1:0-2862 GCA_035539295.1 Terrimicrobiaceae bacterium
CACCTTCGACCCAGAATTGCCAAAACCTTCCGCTTCGAGGATGTCGTCGAAGCGTACCAATACCTGGAATCAAACCAGCAGATCGGAAAGGTCGTGCTGACTGTAGGAGCGTAGTCCCAGACTGGCGGTGGAATAGCTTCCAGTTGATTGGACTGGCCAACATAAAAGGAGAACAAAATGGCCAGACGGATCTGGAAGACAAACGTATTCTAGGCTCATGCTTGCACTTAATGCAGAGAGAGTTGCGGGCTTCACAAGCGTACGCCTGTTCTTGGACTCCATCGAACTTGCTTTGGGGGTAGCCCTTCGGCGAGGGCACTCCGACAGTTCAATAAAGATGCGGAGCTATCGACAGGTGACCTGACCCCCAAAAGGGGGACGTGACATAACTGAAGTTCTGCTCAAAAGAAGGAGCAGAACATGAAGAGAAGTCGATTCAGCGAAGAACAGATCATTGGGATATTGCGGGAGGCGGAGGCCGGGAGTCCGATAAGGACGGTCTGTGCGGCGCATAATGTCAGCACGGCGACCTACCACACGTGGAAACGAAAGTTCGGAGGGATGGAGGTCAACGAAGCGAAGAGGCTGAGAGCGTTGGAAGAGGAAAACTCGCGGCTCAAGCGTCTGGTGGCCGACCAGGCGGTGCAGATTCACATCCTCAAAGAGGTCAATGCAAAAAAGTGGTGAGCCCGTCTGCAAGACGACGGGCTGTGAAGATGAGTGTGCAAGAAGGTTTTGGCAAAGTGGCAGCGGCCTGTCGGGCGCTGGGACTGGCGAGGGCGAGTTACTATCGCAGCACGTGGTCCCGGAGAAAGGCGATCAGCTCAGTTTCCTTGCCGCAGCGTCCGCTGAAATGCACAAACCCATCGCGGTAACCGGTGTTCGCGCAGAAGACAATGTAATTGGGTAGCCGAGTTCGCCAGATTTGCGCGATAAGCGGGTGGACCTGACACGCCGTGTGGATGCGGATAACCGCCATGCGCCCGCTGAATTTCGGCGCGCGCGTTTGGCCTCGGTATAGGCGCGATTTACCTCCTGCTGGGCCTGACGCAAGACCATTGCGTCGGGTGAATGACCGCGAGAGATCTCTCGTGGCGAACTCGCACGCAACAGCGCCCTGAGAGCAGGTTCTGCGTTGCCACTCGATGGTCGACGCGCTGCGTTCAGCAGAGTGGTCGCCTCGCGGAGCGCCGACAAGCCATGGACGTTCTTCGTCGAAGTGAGTTCCGCAAAGGGCGCGCGTTCTCCGACGTCGCTGAGCAGTGAGATCGCGGCGATCCATTCGAGATCGGAGACCTCCGCGATCGCGTTCGCGCACCAGAATGCAATCGGCCCGGAGGTCGGGCACGGCTCCGCTTGAAATCCTGTGATCACCATGCCATTTAAGGGCGCGTCCGAGAAGTAGTGATAATCGATGAAGCAGGTTGGCAGTGCGTCAAGAACTGCTCTCGCGCGAACGCCGAGATCACAGACGATCAGGGCACCGGGGGCGCCGGCTTGCAGACGATCGCGAACTGACTCGCTCCACGCATTCTCAAATTTTTCGGTGACAATGGTCGCAATCGCGCATCCAGAGCGCTGCAGAGCGCGGTGGAGGATTGCCCCCGCGGCGATTCCGTCCGCATCGCTGTGGCAGAGGACGCCCAGCTTGGCATTGGATGACTGAGAGGCAAGCCAGCTTGCAAATTGCTGACCAGCTGATGCAGACGTCAATTTGGATGTCGTCGTCATTCGCGCTAACCATTCGTTTGCCGTTGCATCGTCGGATTTCCGCGGGATCATTGCCCGGAGGCGATTCGAGAATACATTTCCACAGTTTCAAAGGATGCCTGAGCTTGCCGAAGTTGAATATTTCCGCCGACGCTGGGACGATGGTATTGGCCAGCAGGTCCTTGGCGTGAAATTGCACGGTGAAAACCGCGTCTTTCGAGGAACCGATACGGAGTCGGTCCAGATGACGCTCCCCAGGAAAAAGCTGGTCAGTTCCGAGACGCGTGGAAAGCAGATCGCCTTTCGATTCTCAGCGAACGCCTGGCTTGGCATCCATCTGGGAATGTCGGGCAAGTTGCGTGTTGAAGCCGCCAACTTTTCCCCGGGGAAGCACGATCATCTGGCGATCTTTCAAAGAAGGCGGACTCTCCTTTTCTCTGACCCGCGAACCTTCGGGCGCGTCCGCTTTCAGGTTGGAAGGGAGATGCCGAGCTGGTGGGCGAGGCTGCCGCCGGCGGTCACCTCGCGCGAGTTCACGACGACTCGACTGGCCCAGATTTTGCAACGCCGGCGGCACACTCCGCTGAAAGCGCTGCTACTGATTCAGGAATTTTTCCCGGGTGTCGGGAATTGGATGGCCGACGAGATCCTCTGGCAGGCCTGCTTGCACCCGCGCCTCGCCGCCGGCAGTCTCGATGATTCTGGCGTTCGCGCGTTGTTTCGGGTGATACGTTCAGTTTGCCGTGTTGCGCTGAAAACAATTGGGGAAAACGGGAGCAATCCGCCGGCCAATTGGCTCATTCATCAGCGTTGGAACAAGGACGGGCACTGCCCAAGGCACGGCATTAGGTTGAATCATGCGATCGTTGGCGGGCGCAACACAGCCTGGTGCTCGCGCTGTCAAACGCTCAAAAGCAGCCGTCGTGAAAGAACGCGAACTGGCTCTGGATGGCGGACTCTGGTCGGACATCACAACGGGCTGACGATTTCCGGAGTCCTTTGCATCCGGGCACTTTGACGCGGTTCGATCTTGTAGTGGCGTGACTTGGTTATGAAGCGCTCCTGGCCAAGTCGCCGCAGGCACGCAATCATGAGCACTGCCATTTAGCGCGATGCAGTCGTCGTAGCTCGAGAGGCGCGACGAATTTCCAC
>DATLIT010000099.1:0-9804 GCA_035539295.1 Terrimicrobiaceae bacterium
TGGCTGACCGCATTTCCAAGCAGGTTGTTTAGAATAAAGTCGCTGCGCAGTGAAGGAGGAGTTGATCAACGCCATCGGTCAGCTCCGGCCCCATGTGTTCCAAGGGCACTGCGGCGCAATGACGATGAAGGGAAAATCGGAATGCTGGGCCACGTAGCTGTCCAAAGGAGCGGGTCGGTCACGATTGCTTTGCTCTCCACCCTCGGTCTCGATAGTTAGGCTCCGCTTCTCAGGCGAGTTGGCAATTCTGGCGACACCATTCCGGACGCTTTGGACCAGGTCGACTTCCGCGGAGTGCACATTGATCCTCTTGCTTTCCGCGCTGGACAGCAGTGACAGCTTGTCGAGCAAGGCCTCGTTTTCGGCGATCGCTTGCAACATCTCCTCGCCATGGCGGTGATTGGGCGGACCGCTGCCGCCGCTGGCGCAGTTTTCCCGCTCGGGATGCTAGTCGCCTGGGGATTCGGAAAACGCTTCCACTGCAAAGCTAAGGATCGCTTCGGCTTTTCCCTTCACATATTCGGGCGGCAATTGCCGCAATTTGAAGCGGCCGTCGAGCGCGGGACGGACATCGGCGCTGATCAAGATACCGACGCCATGCTTGCGGGTGAGGCTCTCGATACGCGCGGCGGTATTTACCACGTCGCCAATGACGGTGTATTCGAGATTCTCCCGCGAGCCGACCACGCCCGCGACCACGTTTCCGCTGTGGACGCCGATGCGCACATCCAAGGGAGGCAGGCCCTGGGTTCGCAATTCCTCGTTGTAGGACCTGATGCTATCGCGCAAGGCGACCGCGGCAATGACGGCATCCATCGCGTGCCAGGCATTGCTTTCCGGCGCGCCGAAGATGGCCATGACCCCATCGCCAATAAACTTGGCCACGTGACCGCCATGACGCGTAACCGCCGTGCTGGCGGCCTCGAAGTAGCCATTAAGAATCCGCACGAGGGTTTCCGGATTCAAACTTTCGCTCAAGGCGGTAAATTCGACGATGTCGGAAAAAAGGACCGTCACGCTGCGCGTCTCGCCAGAGGTGGAGGCACCCCGCTTGATGACATCCTCAACGACGCGTTGCGGCGCGAACTGGTGAAAGGCCTGCTGCAAATTCTGGAGGTCAAGCGTGGCCTTTTCGCGGGCGACTCTGAGCAGCTCCGCTCTCCTTTTCATATGAAGGAGGACGCCGGCGAGGACAGCATTGACCAGGACCGAAACGGCGGCGATGCCGATTAAGCCCCTGGAGGAATTCAGCATCGGTGGAGCAGGATGCTCATGCGCGCGAGGCCGTTGGCGTAGCAGACCAAACCGATGACTTCAAGCAGCACCTCTCGTTTCAGTCCAGCGGCAAAACTCTGGGCAACCTCTTGCAATCGCCGGGTTTGATAGCGAACTGTCTCCCTGGCGAACCCCAACACCTTCTGTTCAAAGGCATCAAGCTTCTTGGAAGTCAGATACGTGAGCACGTGGTCAATCTCGGGCTCGGTCCAGCCCTCTCCTCGAAGAGCTTCCGTCGCCTCGGTCTCGCACGCTTGACAGCCCAGCCCACGGGCAACGACAGCAAATATGAGCGCCTTAACCCGCCTTGAAGTAATCGTGGAATTCCATGCCCCGTTGAGAACCGTAGCAAGGGCCGCGCCTGCCGGCGAGCCTTCCAATGCCCTGACAATG
This sequence comes from Terrimicrobiaceae bacterium, assembly GCA_035539295.1. Classification (GTDB taxonomy): domain Bacteria; phylum Verrucomicrobiota; class Verrucomicrobiia; order Chthoniobacterales; family Terrimicrobiaceae; genus DASTFP01. Next base: position 1,669 of record DATLIT010000099.1, read on the forward strand.
CCAGCACCTGGACCGACGAATTCAGCAGGATAGGGCACGTTGACAACGTAAGAAAGCGCCGCCCGAAACTCCTTTCGCGTAAACGGCCGCTTCAACTTGGCGAGCCAGTTTGCGTCGATTTCTTCAAGCGGGGAGGGCGGCACGGCGAGCAGGGTCGCCAACCGGTTTCCGCCGGCATTGAGGCTGGCAAGATAGGCGATCTCGGCGATCTCGAGTTGCGAATAGCCGGCGGCCGTCAGCTCACGCAGATCGCTCTCTGAGGGACGCGGTGCCGATCGGGATATCTTACGTGCGAACTCCAGAGCCGCTTGCTCCTTGTTCGTCAGCTGATTGGTGGCAAAAGTTTCTTCCAATTGCCGGATCAAAGCCTCGGGATAACCCAAAATCTTTAACATGCTTCGAAACGCGCCGTAGCAATGCCGGCACGAGCTGTCCATGGCCACGACCATGCTAATGAAAGCTCGCAAGGGCACTGGGATGCTGGGAGTAACGCGAGCCTCCCCGAGTTGTTCCGCCTCCATCAACCAGCGAACGGGAGTAAGATATTTCGCCAGAGTGGATGTGAAGCCGAAGCGCCTCACGACCTCTCTCTCCCATTCGGGATCAGGAACTGCCGACACTAACGAGACGTTACACCAATCAATCTGATCGAGCGAGTAGGCCATCGGTTAGTCCATAACAGCGAGCGCGAGAGGCAAGCTACAGCAGCGTCAACCTTTAGGCACGCAAGATTCATCCGCCAGCAACGATAGCACTCTTACACCAGCGGATCATAGAGCGCATCGCAAAGGCGATCAAAGCTCTTGGATATTACGATCGCTGGAGCAAGATGCTCATGCGGGCCAGGCCGTTGGCATACGAGACCCATCCAACAACCTCCAGCAGGACCTCCCGCTTGAGACCCTTCGCAAACGCCTGCGCGAGCTCTTGCAGTCGCCTGGTCTGATAGCGAACGGTCTCCCTGGCGAAGCTTAACACCTTTCGTTCGAAGGCGTCGAGTTTGTTGGAGGTCAGGTGAGTTAGAACGTGCTGAACCTCGGGATCGGTCCACCCTTCGGCACGCAGAGCCTCGGTGGCTTCCGTTTCGCATGCCGGACAGCCTAGACCTCGCGCGATCACCGCAAAGATGAGCGCCTTGACTCGCCTTGAAGTGATGGTGGAATTCCACGCGCCGTGGAGAATGGTCGCAAGCGCGGCACTTGCCGGCGAGCCTTCCAGCGCCCGGACAATGCCCGCACCCGGACCGACGAATCCTGCAGGATAAGGCACGTCAACAACGTAAGAGAGCGCCGCGCGAAATTCTTTTCGCGTGAATGGGCGTTTCAACCTTTCGAACCAGTTTGCGTCGATTTCTTCGAGCGGGTCGGGCGGCACGGCCAGCAGTGTAGCCAACCGGTTGCCGGCGGCATTGACAGCCGCAAGATAAGCGATCTCGGCAATCTCGAGCTGTGAAAAACCCGCGGCCTTTAGTTCTCTTAGGTCGCTCGCTCCCGGGCGCGGTGCAGACCGGGAGACCTTGCGTGCGAACTCCAGAGCCGCTTGGTCCCTGGCAGTCAATTCCTCCACGGCAAGACTCTCTTCCAATTCGCGGATTACATCCTCGGAATATCCCAAAATCTTCAACATGCTACGAAACGCCCCGTAGCAATGCCGGCACGAGCTATCCATTGCTACGGCCATGCTAATAAATGCCCGCAAGGGAACGGAGATGCTGGGGGTGACTCGAGCCTCGACCAGTTGCTCCCCCTCCATCAACCAACGAACCGGGGTCAGAAATTTGGCCATGTTCGATGCGAAGCCGAAGCGTCTCACAACTTCTTTTTCCCAGGCGGGATCCGAAACTGCTGGCAGCAAGGGAACGTCGCACCAATCAATCTGATCGAGCAAAGAAGCCATTGTTTTCGTAGTTAACAGCGAGCGCCACCGTCAAGCAACAGGAAGCCGTCGATCTTCATCGCGGCCGATCGTGCAGATCCGACCCGCTTCGCCGTATCTCAAAACCAAGGGTCAATAGCTGGAATCAGGAGGATCGATGTTGGCGAATTTCACGCTGCGTCGAGGTTCGGCCATCATGTCGGCTACTGTGTCTCGCCACGTGGCGTAGTGGGCTGTTTGTTTATGTGCATCCGGAGCCTCCGGCGTTCGATACGCTTCGGAGAGAACAAAGCAGGTAGCGTCGTCGGCTTGCTGAAGAACGTCGAATCGGGCTATTCCCGGTTCGTTTCGGCTCGCCTGAGCATTGGATAACGTCGCTGCCAGGAATGCCTTCACCTGATCGGGCTTAACTTTCACATGAACATGGACAATCAGCATGCAGCGAGGATAGCTCTCAGGCATCCGATCGAAAGGAGAAACTAGCGCGCCTCAGTCGGCTCCAGGTTCTTCGCGGCTCACCGGGAGCTCTAGACGCAGCCGGGCAAACTCGATAACATTCAAGCGCATGGCAGTGGCGGGCACGACGACTTCTTCCAAGCGGCCGAGCGCCCCGAGACAGTACGGCCCCACGCAGGTTGAGCGCTGGATCTTTGGACTCTGGACCGCGCTGGTTTTTGCTTTTCTTTACATACCGATCCTCCTTCTGATCGTCTTCTCGTTCAACAGCTCGCGTCTGAACATCCGCTGGGAGGGGTTCTCATTGAAGTGGTATGCGGCTCTTCTTGAGAACCGCACCCTTCTGACCGCCTTTCAGAACAGCCTAATCGTGGCATCTGTGACCACCATTCTTGCTACCGTGCTCGGGACGGTGGGCGCATGGATGCTCTACCGCTATCGTTTCCCCTTCCAGCGCGCGATCGGGTTATTGATCTTCATTCCAATGGTAATCCCAGACGTGCTCATGGGAGCGAGCTTGCTGGCGCAATTCGTGCATCTTTTTCAGCTGCCGCTTGGCTACACAACGCTTATTATCGCGCACACCACCTTTTGTTTTCCCTTCGTTCTGGTGGGGATTCAGGCGCGGCTCCAGGGCTTAGATCCTTTCCTTGAAGAGGCTGCCCTCGATCTCGGCGCGACGCCGGCTCAGGCCTTTTGGCTCGTCATCGTGCCATACCTCACGCCCGCGATTATCGCCGGGGCGCTCATGTCCTTTACGCTTTCCCTCGACGAGTACATCGTCTCGGTGTTCACGACCGGCGCGCACTCCCAGACGCTCCCGCTGAAGGTCTACGGAATGGCGAAAGTCGGCCTTAACCCGCAGCTGAACGCCCTCAGCACGATTTTTGTCATCGCAACGGTCGTGCTTGTTTTGTTGAGTGAGCTCCTTACTCGTCGAAAAAGCTCATGAAAGAAATCGCTCGTCGTGTGGTGCTGCCATTTTTCGCGGTGCTCACGTTCTTCGGCTGCGAGAAAACGCCCGCGCCTCCTGACGCCACCCCGCCAGCGACACCAAGCCCGGCAGCTGCCAACCCTGCATTGCCTACGCCCACCCCAAGCGCCGAATCGACGAGCGACGCCGAAAAGGCTCTCCACATTTTCTGTTGGTCGGAGTACATCCCCCAGCAGATTGTCGACGCATTCAGCGCAGACACCGGCATCAAGGTGTCCATGGAGACTTACTCCTCGAACGAGGAGATGCTGGCCAAGCTATTCGCCGGAGGTGGCAACTATGACATCATTCAGCCAAGTGAGTACGTGATCGAAGGATTGATCAAGGAGAGTCTCCTCACTCCCATCGACCACGCGAGCATTCCGAACATGAAGAATCTCGCGCCAGAGTTTACGAACATGTCTTTCGATCCCGGCAACAAATATTCGGTTCCTTACATGGCGGGAACCGTAGGCATCATTGTAAACACCGAGGTAATCCAGGACGATATCAAGAGTTACAATGATGTTTTTCAGGAGAAGTTTGCCAAGAACATCGTCGTGCTCGATGACGCGCGAGAGATCGTCAGCTGGGGACTCGAAAGCCTGGGAATTCCAGTCAACGAAGTCTCGGACGAGAATCTGGCAAAGGTAAAACCGTTGCTGGAGAAATGGCTCCCCCTTGTGAAGGTCTTCGATTCCGACAGCCCGAAGACAGCCCTACTGAATGGCGACGTCGCCCTGGGAGTCGTCTGGGCCGGTGAGGGCGCCATATTGCTCAACGAGGACGAGAAATTCAAATGGATCGTCCCTGCGGAAGGCGGACATCTCTTCGTTGACAGCCTGGCGATTCCGAAAACCGCCAAGCACGTGAAGAACGCCGAACTGTTCATCAATTACGTGCTCCGACCGGATGTCAGCGCAAAAATTTCCGAAGCTTTTCCGTATCTAAATCCAAACGTCGCGGCGCGCGAGCTGCTCACGCCGGCGCAGCGCAACAATCCTGCCAGCTTTCCAACCGCTGATCAGCTCGCCAATATGCAAACGTTCAAGGATATTGGCGAACAGGCCACGAAGATTGACGAACTGGTAACCTCGTTGAAGGCGCAATGAGATGACAGGGTCCGACCGACCAGCATCCAGCCAAGCGGCCGCGGTCTTCCAGAGGCGTCCGGGTCTGCTGGCTTGGCTCGTGCTCACGCCGCTGCTCGCCTGGCTGATCCTCTTCGTCATCGTTCCAACAATCATGCTGGTTCTCCTGAGCCTGGGCGAACAGAAGGGGCTGGGAACCGTCCATTTCACTTTTACTTTGAAGAACTATGTGCGGGCTCTCGACTGGACGTGGTTAAAGATCTTGGTCATCTCGGTGGGATATGCCGTGGTGACCACCGGGATTTGCATGGTGATTGGCTTTCCGACGGCGTATTTTATTGGGCGTTCGTCGGAACCCCTTCGCAACGTCCTAATCACCCTTGTGATGATCCCCTTGTGGACAAGCTTCCTCATCCGGACCTACGCATGGATCACGATCCTCAGCAAAGACGGGATCCTCAATGCATTCCTGGTCTCGGCAAGGATTATTCCTGAGCCGATCGGGATCCTCTACACTCCTTTCGCGGCAGTGCTGGGCTTGGTTTACAATTTCCTGCCCTTCATGATCCTGCCCATCTACACGAGCGTCGAGCGCCTCGACAGCGCCGTGATCGAAGCGGCTTATGATCTCGGAGCCAGCCCTCTGCGCGCCTTTTCACAAGTGATTATTCCCCTCACCCAACCTGGTATCGTCGCCGGCGCGCTCCTGGTCTTTGTTCCCTCGATTGCCATGTTCGCGATTACCAACCTGATGGGCGGAGGCGACCCTCCGACGATAGGAGATGTAATTTACAAACAGTTTACCTCAGGCCGCAATCAACCCTTTGGAGCTGCGCTCGGTTGTCTGCTGCTTCTCATTTTCTTCCTTTCGCTCTGGATGACCCGGCGACAACGAGCGGAATAGAACGCTCTTCCCTTTCCATACCTCACGCAAGATTCCCTGCACAAAATCAGACTCTTTAGTCAACCCCAGCCATGCGCAAAACAAAAATCATCTGCACACTCGGACCCGCCACCGATTCCCCCGAAAGGCTTCGCGCCTTAATTTTGGCAGGAGCAAACATCTTCCGCCTCAACATGAGCCATGCCCCCCACGACTGGGTGCGGACGGTGGTCAAAGATATTCGTAAGATTTCGGCCGACCTGGGCGTGATGACTGGTATTCTCCTCGACACACAGGGACCGGCAATTCGGACGGGCGAGTTGAAAACAAAGCTAAACCTTCGACCCGGCGACATCTTTGAGTTCACCGTCCGCGGCGAACGGAGCGAGGATGTGCATTCGGTCGATGTTAACTATGAGGGGCTCGTCGACGATATCTCCGTGGGCGACGTCGTCCTGGTCGACAATGGCGTCATCCACATGAAAGTCCTTTCGAAGGACTATCATCGCATCCGCTGTCAGGTGCTCACCGAGGGCGTCCTCGGATCGAGACGTCACATTAATCTTCCCGGAGTTAAGGTCAACTTGCCGCCACTTACCGAGAAAGACCTCGCGGATGTCGAGCTTGGGGCCTCCGTCGGAGTTGACTACGTTGCTTTGAGTTTTTGCCGACAGGCATCCGACATCGAGGCTCTGAGACGGGTTCTTGGGGAGTTGGGCAGCCAGGCGCGAGTCATCGCCAAGATCGAAGATCAGCATGCGGTCAGCGTGATCGACGACATCATGGAAAAGTGCGACGCAATCATGATCGCCCGCGGCGATCTGGGCATCGAATGTCCCATGGAAGAACTTCCCATCATCCAACGCCGGACGGTGATGAGATGCATTCAGACGGGACGACAGGTGATTGTCGCTACTCACATGCTCGAGTCGATGATCGAAAATCCGATTCCGACGCGCGCAGAAATCACTGATGTGGCCAATGCCGTCTTCGAGCAGGCGGACGCGATCATGCTGAGCGGTGAGACAACGGTCGGCAAGTATCCAATTGAGTGCGTGCAGGTATTTGATCGCGTCGCGCGGCGAATGGAGCAAACCGGCGGGGCGGGCTTCCACCGCGAGGCGGAGACGACCAGCATTCGCCACAAGGCAGTCCGGTCCGCGGTCGAACTGGCCAACTCGTTGCCGGAATCGAAAATCGTCGTCTTCACGCGGCGCGGCTTCATGGCCGACCATTTCAGCCAGATGCGACCGGCGCAGGCTCCGATTTACGCGTTCACGCCAAGCGAAGACGTGGCTCGCCGCCTTACCTTGAATTGGGCGACGATTCCCATTGTGATGCGATTCGATCTCGATCCCGAGCATACCGTCGCAGAAGCTGAAAAACTCTTGCTTGACCGTGGACTCGCCCAAATTGGCACACAGCTCGTTGTTTTGACGGACATTCTTACCGGTAACGAGCGCTTCGATTCCATTCAATTGCGCCGCGTTGTCTAGCCTTCAGGAGACGCCGAATCGTCAAGTCACCCTCGAGGAGTCCCAAATTCTTTTGATAAGCCGCTCCGGAAAACTCGGAAAACCATAGCCGTTCAGCCGAGCGAGAAGATATCCTGCGACACAGCCGCCCAGGTGAGCAGCATGTCCAATCCACGGCTCGAAGCCGATAAGCAAAAACAACACGGATGATCCCGTGAGACCCCAACCGAGATATTTCGCGCGCAGGCGCAAGGGGATGACGAAAAAGAGAAGCATCACAATTTGCGCCTCGGGGAATATTGTGGCAAAGGCAAGGATGATGCCACAGACTGCGCCGGACGCGCCGAGCAAGAGGAACTTCCCTCCTTCCAAAAGGAGTTGGGCAATTCCTCCGGCGACCGCGCAAGCGAAGTAAAGAGCAAGAAACCGGCCTGTTCCCATTACCCGCTCGACGATTCGCCCCGCAAACCAAAGTCCGGCCATATTAAAGAGAAGATGCCAGATGTTCCCGTGCAAGAACGCGTGTGTAATCAGCTGCCACCACGCGCCCTGTTCCACGCCTTGACTGCTTAAGCCATAGAGCTCCAGCAGTGTTTCGTTGTAATCCGGTCGGAGCAGTTGATAGAGAAAAACCCCGCAATTCACGGCAATGAGAACTCCCACCCCGCTAATCCGCCTCCGACTTTGCGTCATCGGCCAAACTTATGCGGATTTGTTTTCTGTGTCCAATGCCGGCGGGACAAGCACCCTGAGCTTCCCGTTAGAGAAACCGAACTCGTATGGCAGAGTCCCGGTGAGCTCGCCATCAATTTCCACGGGCACGGGCTCCAGACTGGTCAGCCGGAGGCCGCGACTCTGAAAGTACTCGACGTCCGGCAGCGCGGGATGATTGCCGAAAGCAATCGCCTGAAAATAGCGGATCAAATCCCAATGACTTTGATTTTGAAAAACCAAAACATCGAGCAGCCCGTCATCCAACCGGGCGTCCTTGAAGACGACAAAGGGGCCGCCGTAGAATCGTCCGTTTCCGACGAGCACAAAGCTACCCTCGCGCGTGGCGCCATCCACCGGCTCGATCAGGATTTTCGGAGGCTGGCGCGCGGCCACTTGGGCGAGCGTCAGGAGGTAGCTCATCGGGCCGAGCACTTTTTTAGAATCCGGAGTGGTTTGCCGGACCACTTCGGCATCGAGACCGACTCCGGCGAGTTGGACGAAATATTCATGGTTGGCCCGCGGGAGATCGACCAAGCGCGAATAGCCCGCTTCGATCACCTGCCAGGCCTTGGCGAGATTGTTTTGGGGAATACCCAATTCGGCGGCGAAAACGTTCATTGTGCCGACTGGGAGAATGCCAAATTGAACGGCGGCGCCCCCAATGCCATT
>DATLIT010000100.1:0-5566 GCA_035539295.1 Terrimicrobiaceae bacterium
GCTGTGGTGCTGGAACTCTATCGCGAATGGCTGCGACGGTATCGTCTTCTTTCGCTGGAGGTCGCTGCCGTATGGGGCTGAAGCGCATTGGAACGGCCTTCGATATCATGATGAGAGAAATACGTGGCGGCTAAACGAGGCAAAGCAGCTGGGTCGAGAGATTCAGCGGTTGGCTCCAATTCTCCTCCGCACGAGGTGCGCGTCACCAGCGGCGATCCTTTACGATTTCGATAACGAGTCGCATACGCGCATCGAACACGCCACGGGTCAGCATCGCGACGCCAGCGAGCGCGCTGTCTACCGGGCGCTTGCGGAGAGACACCTATCTGCGGACGTTCTCGGTCTCTCGAGTCTGGAGAAGACCGGTGATCTCAATGTCTACAAGGTCGTTTTCTTCTCCCACGCGCATCTCCTGGCAGAATCGGATATAAGTCGCTTGCAGGAGTATGTGGAGGGTGGGGGGACGTTGGTTTTCGGCTGCTGGAGCGCTTATAGGGATCGTCGCCATTGGTGCTACGACGCCTCCGGGAAGGAGTTCTACGAGAAGCTGGTGGGAGTTCGGGTGGAGGATTTCACAGTGGTTGCGCCTGGTGAGACCTCCGCGATGTTTTTTAGATCCGTAGATGCTACGGCTGACGCACCTATCTTCAACGAAGTGCTTGCGCCACTAGATGAGGAAACCACGATCCTTGCTTCCTATACGTCCGATTACTATGCCGGAAAGCCGGGAGTAAGTCTTCGAAAACGCGGAAAGGGGAGAGTTGTCCATTTTGGCAGTTTCTTCACTTTCGAGAATGTGAGAGCCTTGTTAGACGCGCTTTCGATTGAAGATCCCTTGCGAACGTGGGCGGAAATTCCTGCGGAGCTTCAGGCGACGATCCGGGTCAGCGAAAGGGAACGCCTTTGCTTTCTCTTAAATTTCACTTCTGAACTGAAGGTGGTTACCTTCAAGCAATCCAGCTTCGACTTTTTGGAAGAGCGTGAACTCGAAGGACAAGTTGAGATTTCGCCATACGGAGTATGCCTGGCTCGCTGTTGACTTTAAGGCACTGCATTCTGTCAGGCAGCTCTTCCTGGTTTGCCTTGGCGCATGGCGGCAGCTAGCGAATAAGTCCCCAACGTTCCCCGAACGGCCAGTAGACGAAAAGTCCTCGGCCAGTCACATTCTTGTCCGGAACCGCTCCAAAATCACGACTGTCGCGCGAGAAATAACTGTTGTCTCCCAGGGCGAAGTAACCTCGGTCGGGAACGGTGAAAGTTTCTTCCGGCGTCGAAAGGTATGGAAATTGGTGCATATTGGAATACCCGCGATAGCCGTTGCGTTGACTCATCACCCGCTGGAAAACCCATTGAGACGCCTTATGGCTATTGATGAACAAGTCCGGCGAAGCGATGCGCAGTGTGTCTCCAGGAATTCCTGCCAATCGTTTGATATAGTGCTGTGATTCGATGCCTTCCGGCAGTCCGATTTCAATACGCCTGATGCCATTGGTCTTGAAGACGAAAACGTCTCCCCGGTTCGGATTGGCGAAATGATAGGACATCTTGTCCACAAAGACCTGGTCGCCGGTCTGGATGAAGCCGCGCGCAATAGTCTCTCCTTGCTGATAGCTCCGCCGGGGCTGAACCGCAAAATCGCGATAGAGAGTGTCGCGCGGCGCGAACACGGTATAAGAATTTTTCTCTCCGACTATCGTCGTAAAGGTGAAGAAATTGAAGTAGGTGGCTTCTTCCAGGTCGACAATAATGTCAGCCTCTTTTGCGGTTACGTCGATATAATGACGCCCGAACAAAACGAGTTGAAGCGCGCGCGAGATGGGGTTCGGCGGGCGAGAGGTCGTGGGCGTCCCGACGATTCCAAAGAGGGTTGGTTGCATCGAACCCGTGGGAATCTTAAAGGGCTGAAGAAAATACGCACGCACCCCGGCGGCAATGACAATGGCCACTAAGAATACTTCGACATTCTCGCGCCAACCTGCGTCCTTTGGCGGCGGCGCAATTCGACCGACAGCTCGTTCAATCTCGTCCCTAACCGCGTAAATCTTCTGCTTATTGCGGCTCTTCAACGCCTGCTGCAATCTCGCGAGCAGTTCCTGGAGAAGGGCTAAATCTTTAGCCGGCAAAATGTCCTTCTTGTAGTGGATCAGCCGCTTGAGCGCGTGACGGTAATGCCGCCCTTCTTTGACGTGCTTGGGAGTGAAGAACATTCCAGCTAGTCCGGTATCGATTTGTCGAACAGAATTCCCGACGAGTGTTCCAAGAACATGTTCGACGACTGGTCTAGCTGGTCTTGAGGACTTGGATGAATGCCTCTTGAGGTATGTTCACCGAACCGATCGCCTTCATCCGTTTCTTACCTTCCTTTTGCTTTTCTAACAGCTTTCTTTTTCTTGTAATATCTCCGCCATAGCATTTCGCCGTGACGTTCTTGCGTAAGGCACTGACATTTTCTCGCGCAATGATCTTTCCTCCGATGGCCGCTTGAATGGCAACCTGATAGAGCTGGGCAGGGATGACTTCTTTAAGCTTCGCAGCCAGCGAACGACCACGCGCTTCTGCCTTATCTCGGTGGACGATCGAGGAGAAGGCGTCCACCGGTTCACCGTTAACGAGCATTTCTAGCTTAACAAGGTCCGCTTCACGATAGCCGGCAGGTTCATAGTCCATCGAGCCGTATCCACGCGTTAGCGTTTTAATTTTGTCATGGAAGTCTACGAGGATTTCGTTGAGCGGAAGAGTGGCAGTAATCATGACGCGTCGTGAGTCGAGCGACTCTGTGTGTTCGACAGTGCCGCGCTTGTCGAGCACGAGTTGCATCATGTCCCCGATGTTTTCGTTGGGCACCATGAGAAAGCATTCGACGACGGGCTCCCGAATCTCCTCGACGACGCTCATGTCCGGGAGGTTTGCCGGGTTGTCGACCTCCATATGTTCTCCGTTGGTCTTGACGACTTCATAGACGACACTTGGATAAGTGGCGATAATATCCATGTTATACTCCCGCCGGAGCCGTTCCTGAATGATCTCCATGTGGAGGAGCCCTAGGAAGCCACAACGAAATCCGAAGCCAAGCGCGACCGAGCTCTCCGGTTGAAAGACGAAAGCCGAATCGTTGAGCTGAAGTTTGGCCATGGCCGCCTTGAGATGCTCAAAATCCGCGGTATTAATTGGATAGATGCCGCTAAAGACCATGGGATGGACTTCCTGAAAGCCAGGCAGGGGATTGGGTGCTGGCCGTCGAGAATCGGTCAAAGTGTCGCCGATCTTGATATCAGCAGTACTCTTGATGTTGGCAATGAAGTAGCCGACATCTCCGGCGTCCAGACGAGGCTGCGGAGCCATCTTGGGTGTAAAGACGCCAACCTCTTTGATTTCGTAGTTTTGATTTGTCGACATCAGCTTGACGCCAAGTCCAGGCGTGATGATCCCACTGGCTACCCTGACGTAGGCAACTACACCGCGATACCCGTCAAAGACAGAGTCGAAGACGAGTCCTCGGAGTGTCTCGTCAGGTGCCCGTGGCGAAGGGACGCGATCAACGATGGCTTCGAGGATGTCCCGAATGCCCAGACCAACCTTAGCGCTCGCTTCTATGGCTTCATCGGCGGGGATTGCAAGGATGTCTTCGAGTTGTTTCTTTACCGTCTCGACGTCCGCATTCGGAAGGTCAATCTTATTGATGACCGGGATGATGGTGAGGCCTTGCTTGAGCGCCAAGTGAACATTGGCGACCGTCTGGGCCTCGACACCCTGAGCCGCATCCACGACCAGCAAGGCGCCTTCACAAGCGGCCAGGCTGCGGGAGACTTCATAGGAGAAATCGACATGGCCCGGAGTATCGAGCAGATTGAGCCGGTAATCGTGACCGTCCTCTGCCTGATATTTCATCGCCACCGGATGCGCTTTGATCGTGATACCGCGTTCGCGCTCCAGATCCATCGAATCGAGCAATTGGTCCTGTCTATTGCGTTCCGCGATCGTCCCGGTGCTCTCCAGCAAACGGTCGGAGAGCGTTGTCTTGCCATGGTCAATATGCGCGATGATGCAAAAATTGCGCGTGCGTTCGATGGACATCGGGAAAGGTGGAGGAATATCCTAGACCGAAACAGCCGGGTCAACATTGCAAACTGAAGGACAGCAACAATTCCGGTTCACCTGGCAGCTCGGTGTTATGATTGCGGTTTGCTTAATTGCGCTCGCCTTGCCGATTGCCAGCGTCCTGGTAACCGTGCACTCGTTAACGCGCGGAGCATCCCAGCAAGAGACGAACTCTTCAGAACCGACCGGTTCAGGAGCTTTGGAAAACGTTCTCAAGGGAATTGCTGACGAGAAGCTTGGCGCGGCAGGTCTTGAGATGGAAGTAGCGACGATGGAGCTGATTGCGGCGGATCTGGAAACGGAGAGGAGGCGTGTGGAAGAGCTTCTCAATTCGCTCGGGGGAGTTGCCATCCCGACAAGCGAGAGCCCGTCCGAAATTTGGCTGCTCGCGCGAATTCCTCAAGATCAACTTGCCGAGTTTGCTGCAGCGTGCTTTGGGGAAAGAACACAACCTCCGGTTGGAGATCTTGTCCAGATTGTGATTAGAAAAGGAAAAGAACCATGATCGCGATCGCTTTCGCACTGGAGTTCGAAAGCACGTGCTTCCGGGCGCGGCACGATCCGCGCCTCCGCGTTGGTGTTTGGCTATTAGGGGAGATGGGAGTGGGCGCGGCGAAGAATCTGGAAAAGAGACTCGGCGATACCAAGCCGACGCTGCTAATATCGGCTGGATTTTCCGGAGGGCTCCAGCCCGGACTCAAAGCTGGAGATCTCATTCTGGGAAAGAACCATTCGGACGCAAATATACTTTCCAAGTTGGACTTAAATGAGCAATGGCACGTCGGGTCCGTGACGACCGCCGAACGAATTCTCGAAACCACTGAAGACAAAAAGTTGCTCGGCATGCGCACCGGTTGTCTCGCAGGTGATCTGGAAACTGCCCACCTGGCGCTCGTCTGCGCTGCACGCGGACTCCCCATGTTGAGTATCAGGTGCATTAGCGACTGCCTCGAAGACGATCTACCGGTTCCCGCCGACGTCCTCTTAAACCCGAGGACGGGTCGCCCTGATCCGCTCGCCTTGTTTCGCTACCTAATTGGCCATCCTTCAAGTGTAGCTGGCTTCAACCAACTGCTGAAGAACTCGAGAGTGGCACAAGATCAGCTTGCCAAGGGATTAGAGGAAATTCTCAGTCAGCTCATCCGGAGCCCTTAGCAGTTCGGACGGTGCGAGCAGGTGAGCGGTCGGCGGCCTCTTTGCGCCGATCCCGATATAGAAATCGAAAGTCCGCGCAAGGGATAACGAGACCGTCCGGCGGAGAGACCTAACGGGAGGCGCCCGCCTGTACTCTGGTCAGCGCCCCAAGTTGCTCACGAATGATAACTCGGAGCGTATCGCGTTGTTCGCCAGTAGACTTGTTGCGTCGAATTGTGGCGAAAATCTTCTCACAAGTCTTGCGGTTCTCATCGCTCCAGCTGGATGAATTTGCACCGTATTGCTCGAGCACTTCTTTAATATCCGATGCGCC
>DATLIT010000101.1:0-3671 GCA_035539295.1 Terrimicrobiaceae bacterium
GTACCGACTCCTGAGGCTCTCGCAGCGTGTTGACGATCGCAGGATGCCCATCATTCGTGTTCTCGACATGCGCCGGGCGCCGCGTCCGGGCGGTGCCGAAGCCATCTGTGCCCCAGCCCTCTTGCAAGCCGTCGAGCAACGCCTTTCGCATGGTGAGCAGACTATTCTCTTCCTGAACCGCCGCGGCTTTTCGACTACCATGGTCTGTCAGGCTTGTGGCCACGTCTGCCAATGCCCGAACTGCAGTGTGGCGCTCACCTATCATCGCGACGCGGGTCAACTAGCATGCCATATCTGTGGGCATCGCGAGCGCGCTCCGAAGGTGTGCCCGACTTGCAAAGACCCGGGCATCCGTCATTCGGGCGTGGGAACGCAAAAAGTCGAAGACACAGTGAAGCGCCTCTTTCCGAAAGCACGGGTTGCTCGGATGGACGCTGATGCAATGACCCGAAAGAACACGCTGCAGCAAACACTTCAGGCTTTCAAGGAAGGCGCGATCGACATTCTCGTCGGCACCCAGATGATCGCCAAGGGGCTTCATTTTCCCAGCGTAACCCTCGTCGGCATTATTAACGCAGATCTAAGTTTGCACCTCCCCGATTTCCGAGCGGGGGAACGTACCTTCCAGCTTCTCACCCAAGTCGCAGGTCGTGCGGGACGCGGAGATGTCGAAGGCGAGGTGCTCGTGCAGACATTTACGCCGTTCAGCCCATCCATCCAGTTTGCCCGCCACCATGATTTTGATGGTTTCGCAGAACAGGAGCTCGAATTTCGCGAGCGCTTCGGCTTTCCGCCATTTACACGCATGGTCTTGATAACGGTGCGCGCGCAAGTGCGCGAGCGTGCGGAGTTCACCGGGCAAACCGTTGTTCGTAGGCTTAAGGAAAAGATAACCAAGGACTCCTCGATCGGGGACTGCGTGCCTGCCCCCCTCGAAAAAGCGCGTGGATATCACCGATTCCAAATTGCTCTTCGCGGTCCATCGGCGCGCGCCTTATCGAGTGTAATTCAACAAACTCTTGCAGTTCTTCCATTGCCTGAAGATGTTTTCGTCGCCGTCGATGTCGATCCGGTGAATCTTTTGTAGTCATCCTCGGCATCTGTAGCCATCGCACGAATGCACCTGCCTCCAATTCCACGCTTTTTCGTTCGGTGGACCATTCGGCTGTTTTTGTTCCTGCTCTTTATCTGCTTGCCCGCAGCGATCATCTATTTTCGAGAGATAGGAATTAGCGATGAATGGAAGGAACGGGTCGCCGCGGCTCTCAGCGGGGAGGGTTTTCAGACTCAGATCGGCAGGCTGACAATCGATCCCTTCAAAGGTCTCGTGGCCGAAAATGTCGTTGTTAGGGAGACTTCCGAAGAGCACAGAGACTTTGCGCGCCTTGAGCATTTGGTTGTCTCCCTGAACCTCGCCGACCTGCTCTCCGGACATGTCACGATTGATCAGCTCCAGCTCGATGAAACGGATGTCTCGATTCCTCTGGGTAGACAACCGGACAGCGCGCGACTCGAAGTAGATGACGTCTCGGCCGAATTGTCTCTGGTCGGAGATCAGTTGCGCATCGGGTCGCTTGAGGGGCGCGTCCAGGGTATTCGCTTTGTCATCAGTGGGCTGCTGCGCAATCCCCGGGCCTTTCATTTCGACCATAAGGATGCACAAGATCCATCCGACCAGCGGAGCAGGCTCGTCAGCCAAATTGTAAGTAGAATCTCGAGTTTGAAATATCCCGGGCACCCGCCGGAGCTTTCCCTGAAGGTAAACGGCGATCTGGCTAATCTCTCAACCGTGCAAGTCTCGCCGATTTTGCTCAGATCTGGCCCGATCATTGCACCGAACTGGCGCGTTGAAGGCCTCGATGTCGAAGCCGCTTACATAAACCGGGCCCTCAGTATTAAACGCTTCCGTCTGCGCGGCCGGGAGGGTGCTCTAAACTTAACCGCGCACTGGCAGAACAGCGTTCTCGACTTTGAGGCATCCAGCACCCTCACGCTGGAACCTTTTGCGCGACTCATTCCGGAGAACTCCCCGCTTGAGGATTTCAAATTTGCTTCCCGACCACAACTCGAGGCCTCAGGGCAGATCACTCATGCCTCTTCTTCCCTGCAATATAACGTCACCGGATCCGCGCAACTTGGTAAGTTTTCCTTTCGCGGAGTCGACTTTGATGCCTTTTCCACCGACTTCGCCGCAACCAATGGAAAGATCTTTTTGCGAGATACCAAGCTCCGTGCCGCCGGTGGAGAAATCGGTGCTAGCCTGCTTTTTGCGCCGGACGACTTCCGTGCTCGCTTGAGCAGCACGATCGCCCCGACTGCCTTCGCTCCCCTTCTCGGCAAGAAAGAGAGGGACGTGATCAAGCTGCTCAACTTCCGCGATGCGCCTTTTGTGCAGCTGGAGTTACGGGGTCCCAAGCCAGAGTTCGCTGCGATTACCGGCACCGGATTTGTGCGATTGGGGCGAACCTCGATGCGCGGCTCGACTCTCGATTGGGGTCAGTCGCAGATCGAAATTGCCGACAGTGCGATCACCTATAAGGACTTCTCACTCGGCCGTGGCAAGGCGGTTGGGAAAGGAACTTTCGTCTACGACTTCGGCGGGAAGCAGGTCATCCTGCGGGATATCGAATCAACGATGCCTCCTGTCGACGTGATGATGTGGATCGATCCGAAAATCGCTGAGACCATCAAACCCTATCGCTTTCGCCAACCCCCGAGAGTCCGGGCGGAGGGCGTGGTTGACCTAAAGATTCCGCCGCAAAAGAATGACTTGCACCTGGCGATTCAGTCGGAGAGCGGCCTTGATTACGATCTGCTCGAGCGAACCCTCAAGTTCGGCCGGACCAACGCGAATGTCGACATCACCGGCACCAAAGTGATCGCGGACATCAAGAGTGCCGAGTTGATGGAAGGTGATGTGGGTGTCAATGCCGTCGTCTCGTTCGATCCCGCCGACCCGACCTTCGGCGCAAAGATCGATATCCGACGTGTGAACTTCGAGCAACTGACGAAGCTGTACTTCAACTATAATGACTCGCGGGGAGTTGCGAGCGGCAACTTCAAATTCACCGCACGCATGGGTCAGGAGCAACAAATGCGCGGTGACGGTAGCATTCGGGTGGAAGAAGGCCGCGTCTTTGCCATCCCGATCCTCGGTCCGCTTTCGGAGATCGTAAACAAGATCATACCGGGCGCGGGATTTCAAACCGCCCGGCTGGCTACCGCCGATTTCACGGTCGGAGATGAAAAGATCACCACGAAAAATCTCCGAGTTGAAGGTGCCGGCTTCAGCCTATTCGGAAGCGGAGATATCTACTTTGTTGCCGATAAGATGAACATGTCAGTGCGCCTGAATGCTCGTGGTCTTCCTGGCTTGGTTCTTTTTCCTGTGAGCAAGCTCTTTGAATATGTCGGCACCGGCTCGCTATCGAAACCGGAGTGGCGGCCGAAGATCATCCACAGGTTTGGCGGCGGAAGCTAGGTGTTAGGCGCCAAACGGGGGACCTAGTAAGCGGCGAGAGTTGTGGGGGCGCTTGTAGCAAGCCTAGCAAACCGACAGGCGCTTGGCACAAGCGCCTGCGCAAATTGTTTCAAACTTGCCGTTCCGGAGAGGTGAGACGAATCGTCTTAGAGTTCGCGAGAGATGACGAGGCTCTCGAAGCGGTCACTTC
>DATLIT010000102.1:0-3056 GCA_035539295.1 Terrimicrobiaceae bacterium
GGGCGAACTCTGCGTCGCGGCAGAGACAATGTATTTAGGATAAGATGATTTGCCTCAGACCAGTCGGGATTGTCAGTCTTGGCGCGTGCTTCGAAACAGATCGTTGCGCCCGCTGAATTGACGAAGAGATAGCGAATCGCCCGAATTTCCTGAGTGAAGTGGGATGGCTTTCCCCCGTAAACAATCTTCAGGCCGGGAACAGCGTGCGCCGTAAAGATGCGTTCGCTGTGCAGGGAGCGAGCTCCGATCGCCGTCGCGCGTTGCGGGGCTGGAACCTCGGTGACAGTTATATCAACATCCTCCCCGTGTAACCGCCCGAGCAAGCCATGATTGCTTAGAATAAGCTCGATACCCCATTTCGTGCGGTCAACACTGAGCTGAAAACCTCCGATCCTTACGTCCTCGTCGACCGAAGGCAGTTGGACGTCGAAGGGATCATCCGGAGCGACCATGTTCGTTTGGTCGTTGTCTTGGGCGAAAATGCTGCCAACTGTGAAAGTGGTAACGGTCGCGGTAATCGCCAAGTAGTGGCCGCCTGGTGTCCCGATAAGACCCGAAGCGAAGTGATGCCAAAGTGATTTCATAAGAGGTGAGATAGGCCCGTCGTTAGTGGTTGTTGGTTTTGACTTGGGGGCAAATAACGAGATCGCCCTCGTTGCATCATACCCATTTGTCGGCCGAATATTCCCGCCCGCGCTGGTTCGAACTCTGCTCAGGCGACAATTGCCGGCTGAGCGGAAGATCGATCGAAGCATGCCCGAAGCGCTCTTCGCGCGACGCGGGCCGTCAACGGGCAGTTAAGGCTGCGGCCCGGTCTGCTTCTCGATCAGTTCCTTCAGCGCGACCAGCTCATTGCCGCTGGCATCCGAAACCGCCCAATAGTTGAGATCGCGATCGACCCAATGGAGAAGCTGATAGCCTTCGCGACTGATCGGTTTCGCCGCACTCGCGTCACCGTTCTGAACTGGCCAGATAAAAACATTAATGAAGTGCTTACGCCTCTGGTAGACCAAGGCGGCCACTGGTCTGTTATTGAGGTAATCGAGACGTCCCCCAACCAGCGGAAATCCATCGCTGGCGGAGTTTACCACTGACGGTGCAAAATCGAGCTTGCCGTCGAACCATGGTTTGACGGTGTGCTGGTCCGAGGAAGCCACATCGGTGAGATGGTCCACCATCAGCGAGCGCACATGACTGGCGATAAGTTCCGTGGCGAGGAATTGTTCTCCACCCGGTCCTCGCAAGCCTGGCGCCAAGTTCCACACAAGCAGCACGGCTACAGCGAGGGTGGCAGCGAGGCCCAGCCAGCTCCACGGCATCTCAAAGGGACGCGTCCGGACATCCGGTTGCTTCCTGGTGACCTCCGACTCGGGTCCTGCCGCGGCACCGGGCCCTCTCGCGGGAGTTTGGTGTCGGAGCGAGGCTTGAACGCGTTCACGCAAGCCTGCTGGCGCTTTGTGATAAGGAGCGAACGTGCCAACCGCAGCTATCACAGCGTGATGTTCCTTAAAGAGCTGATCGCAGACGGAGCAGTTTTGCAGGTGCCCTTCGATCTCCTTGTTGGTGACGGGATTCAGCTCGCCATCCAAATACGCATCGACCAGTTCGCTGACTTCCTTGCAGTTCACGCTACTTCTCCTTTCCAAGGTGGTCACTCAGGCATTCCTTCAGTCGAGCACGGGCGCGTGCGAGTCGTGACATGACCGTGCCGGGCGGAATCTGCGCGATGTCAGCGATTTCCTTGTAAGATAACCCTTCAAAATGACGCAGCACCAGAATCTCCCGAAACTCCACAGCCAAATCCTCCATGGCATCTCTGACCGCCTCCGCGTTTTCAATCTTCTCCAGTGTCATCGCGGGATTGGCCGCGTCGCCGCCTGAGGTGTGTATTTCCTCGTCAAAGGTTGTAAGCTCCACCGCTCGGTTCCTTCGCAGCCACGTGTAGGCGGTGTTCCGGACAATCTTCAGGAGCCAGGCGCGCCCGTCGGAACCGTGAAATCCGTGAAAAGCCTTCAGCGCCCGCAGATAGGCCTCCTGCACAATGTCCTGAGCATCGTCTTCGTTCCGGACCAACCATCGGGCCAGGTTATGCGCGGCGTCCAAGTGTGGCAACATCAGCGCTTCAAATGAGGCAAGTTCGTGCTCCTGGGACATACCTTGTCCTTCCGGCTTCTTAAGCACGAATAAGTTCACGACCCTCTTCTCTGACCAAAGATCTTCGTCCCGCAAAGAGTATTCCATTGTCAAGGGTGTCGCCATAGCGTTTTTCCAGGGGTCATTTTGCCCGGAGAGCAACCCACGGCGGCAGGGGGCGGCAAACCTGAGTCTCTACGCCGCGTAGCTCACGGACGATCCCTTGCCAGTGAAACGGTGCCGTGCGCGGACGTCTTAGCATGGCAAGGATATGCAGCCGGCAACGGCGGGCTCGGGCGCGGGCATGCCGCCCGAGTTCCGGCGAGCTGTCAATCGAGATTTCAACGACGGCTCTGCTGCGAGGGAAGCAGGTTTTGCTCACACACGTTTGCATTTGTCTAAGAGAACGCTTTCGCCCCAACCGATATTCCCAGTTTTGGCAAAAAAAGGTTTCCATGATCTTGGGGGAATAAAGGTCCGGCCCATCCGGTATGACCTAGTGACGGCGGTTCCATTCAGACGCCGCAAGAACTCATCTCAAAAAAGGAATCACTACCATGTCCGATCAACTCATCCACGACCACAACCATGACGGCATTGACCGTCGGGGATTTCTCAAATGCATGGCCTGGGCCGGGACCGGCGCGCTTTTCGCCGTCAGTGGCGGAATTTTGCGCTCTCAAACGCTGACGCGTGCCGGAGATCTTCAAAAGCATGTGACGCCAGGGGACTTGAGCTTTGTCCAAATTAGTGACAGCCACATTGGTTTCAGCAAAGAAGCCAACAAGGATGTTCTTTCCACGCTTCAAGCAGCCATCGACAAGATCAACGCCTTGCCGACTCCGCCCGCATTCATTCTTCACACTGGCGATCTGAGCCATCTTTCTAAACCCGAGGAATTTGATGCCCTTGATCAATTGCTC
>DATLIT010000103.1:0-5505 GCA_035539295.1 Terrimicrobiaceae bacterium
GTGAAAGGTTTCCCTTTGACCGAGGTCATCGACCGCGCCGTGCATGGCCTCGCGCGCGGCTGCCGGCAGCGGTTCGGTAACGTCGCCAATTCCGCAGCGGATCAACCGGGCAGCCGCGTCCGGGTTCGCCTCGGCAAACGCTTTCACGCGCCGGCCGATCTCTGGAAAGAGATATCCGGCCTTTAGCTTCAGGTAGTGCGAATTGAGGTGCGCCATCGGCTCAAGCCAAACGTTCGCCGGCGAGTGGAGCACACTGAGCCTGGAGCCAAGCGCGCGCTCGCGCCTTGCGGCCAGTCGTTACAGACGAAACGGCGGCAGGGAGCTTCCTAGGGAAGGAAGTGTTGTGACTAGCCCTGGGCCGTCTGGTAATTTTTCTCTGCCGCTCTCCAGGAAACCACATTCCACCAAGCCTTCAAGTAGTCGGCGCGGCGGTTTTGGTAATTAAGGTAGTAGGCATGTTCCCAGACATCCACGCCAATGATGGGGACTCCCGCGGCTCCCGCGATCGCCTTACCCATGAGGGGGCTGTCTTGATTCGCAGTGGAGACGATTTCGAGCTGCTTGGAAGGATTGAGAACGAGCCAGGCCCAGCCGCTTCCAAATCTCGCCAGAGCAGCGGCTTCAAACTTTGCTTTAAACTCGTCAAAGCTACCGAAGCTGGACTTGATCGCATCGGCGAATGCGCCGCTGGGAGCGCCACCGGCATCCGGAGCCATAATCTTCCAAAAGAACGTGTGATTCGAGTGCCCGCCCCCGTTATTGCGAACGGGGCCTCGGACCGCCTCTGGGACGGCAGCGAGGTCGGCGATCAGCTCATCCACCGGTTTCTTGGCCAGTTCTTGCTGGTTTTCGAGAGCCTTGTTGAGATTCGCTACGTAGGTGGCGTGATGTTTGCCGTGGTGAATCTCCATTGTCTTGGCATCGATGCTGGGTTCGAGCGCGTTGGTGGGATAGGGCAGTGGTGGAAGTTCGTAAGCCATGGTTTTCGTCTGAGTTCGCGCCAAACCTAGACTCTTCGCGGAGTGCTTCAAGCCGAATATGGCAGGGTCGCGCGAGCCGACCCATGCTGGAGCAGAATTACCTGTTCGAGGGCGTATGAACGTTGATAAGTCTTTTGGAAGCCGACACCTCCTGGAAACGACCGCTCCGATTGGAAACCGAAGCCTCCATCACCAAGCCGCAGGTTCGGCGGTCACTGCTTGCAGACTTTGTTCTGGTCCTTGCTCTGGCTGGTCTGTTGATGGTGATCCTCAACGTAGCCGACGAATGGAAAGCCCCCTTTCAGGCAGAGACGGAAATCGATCTCTCGTTCTGGAAGCTGCCGCAATACACGCTTTACTCGTTGGCGCGCGGGTGGGTGGCAATAGGGCTCTCGTTCGTCTTCGCGATTCTCTATGCGAGCTGGGCGTATTACGATCGGAAGGCACGCACGGTTCTGTTGCCAGCCTTGGACATTCTCCAGAGCATACCGGTTTTAGGGTTCATGCCCGGTTTGGTTCTGGCGTTGGTGACATTGTTTCCGAAGAGCAATTTTGGCCTCGAGCTCGCCTGCGTGCTCATGATCTTTACCGCCCAGGTTTGGAATATGGTGTTCAGCTACTATGACGCGCTCAAGGGGGTTCCTGACGAGTTCCGCCAGATGGGCAAACTTTGCCATTTTGGGCCCCTGCAACGATTCTTGAAGATCGAGCTGCCTTTTGCGGCGCAGGGATTGATTTACAACTGCATGGTCTCGATGGCGGGCGGCTGGTTTTTTCTCACCATCAACGAAGCGTTCACTTTGGGAGACAAAAATTTCCAGCTGCCTGGTTTGGGCTCCTACATGAGCGTGGCAATCTCTCGAGACAACGTTCCCGCGCAAATCGCCGCGGTCGTAGCGATGGGTCTCATGATCATCGCGATGGATCGTCTCGTCTGGTGGCCATTGGTCATCTGGTCCCGAAAGTTCAAGATCGAAGATGTTGCCGGCGCTCCCCTCGAGACCACCTTGGTCCAGCGGATGCTGACTGCCGCCAGGTTGCCTCGAGTGCTGTCAACCGGAGGCGCCTTGCTGAAACGGGCCTCCGCCGATCTAGCGCGGCACCATTATCGTCCGGTCTCCGGAGTTGTGTCGCAGGCCTCTTCGATCCATGTCAAAAATCTACTCTACTTTGTCGCTCTCGCCGCCGTCCTTGCTTTGGGCGTGTACGGTTTGTATGGCCTGTTCTCTTTGATCGCGGAGGTCGATCTTGGCGAATGGTTGCTGATCATTTCAAGCACTGCAGCAACGTTCCTGCGAGTCTTTGCCGCGCTGGTGCTGAGTTCGCTCTGGACGATTCCTGTCGGGGTTTGGATCGGTTTAAACCCGAGTATTTCCCGTTTCCTGCAGCCGGTCATTCAATTTGCCACCTCGTTTCCTGCCCCAATGCTCTACCCCGTTGTCTTTGGCTGGGTTCTGGCCGTGGGTGGAAACCTCGGCTGGGGCGCGGTGGTCTTGATGATGCTCGGAGCGCAGTGGTATATTCTGTTCAACGTGGCGGCGGGCGCGCAGTCCATTCCTGCGGACATGCTGTCGTGCGCCGACGTCTTCAAGATCGGGAATTGGAATCGATGGCGGTATTTCATTCTTCCGGCGATCTTTCCGTTTCTGGTCACCGGCTGGATCACTTCGGCGGGCGGCGCGTGGAATGCGAGCATCGTCGCCGAATACGTCCAGCAAGGTGGTCAGAGGTACAATGCGTTTGGTTTGGGCGATCTGATTAGCCAGGCAACTGGTCAGGGCAGATTTGACGTTCTGGCGGCTGCTGTCCTGGTGATGGCGTTGACGGTGGTGACCATTAACCGAACTCTGTGGAGACGTCTGCAGCGGATTGGAGACTATTACTGCCGCTTTGGGGGATGAAAACGGCTCCGCTGATAGCGCTTGAGAATGTCTGGCTGGAGTATCCCGGCGAGAAAGGCACGCAGGCGGCGACGATCCTGGAAAACATTGATCTGCGGATCCTCGAAAATGACATCGTTGCTCTGCTGGGGCCTTCCGGGTGTGGGAAGAGCACGCTCGTTCGCTTGATCGCGGGCTTGATCAAACCGACGCGTGGCACTGTGAAGTTTCATGATCGAGAACTCGAAGGTGTTTGCCCGGGGGTGGCAATGGTCTTCCAAAACTTCGCGCTTTTCCCTTGGCTGACGGTTGCCGGCAACGTGCGTCTTCCCCTCCAACAAATGAGACTTCCCGAAGAGCAGATCGCCGAGCGAAGTGCGCGATCCCTCGAAATGGTCGGTCTGACCGGCTACGAGGCCACCTATCCGCGTGAGCTCTCCGGCGGCATGAAACAGCGGGTGGGCATCGCGCGGGCTTTAGCCGTCAATCCCGAAGTCCTTTGCATGGATGAACCGTTCAGCGCGCTGGACGTGCTCACTGCGGAATCGCTTCGCAATGAACTGGGGCGCTTGTGCGCCGATGCCCGCAACCCTCTCCGCACCATGGTGTCAGTCACGCACAACATTGAAGAGGCCGTCTATTTGGCAAAGAGGATTCTTGTCCTCGCCGCTCGGCCCGGGAGGGTGGCCGTCGACATCCCGAATCCGCTGCCATACCCTCGCGTGCCATCGAGTCCTGAGTTCGGCGCAATCGTCTCGCGGATTCATGCCGCCTTGACGCACCAGGAACTGCCTGAACCCAGCCAGCAGCGCGCACCCTCTCCCGCAGCCGTTCATCCCATTCCTCACGTCAATGTGAACGAGATCGTGGGCCTTACCAATGTAGTCTCGACACAGCCTCGAAACATCTTCGATCTGGGCAATGATCTCGGCTACGAATTTTCCAAGCTTCTTCTCACCATTAAGGCGGCCGAACTGCTCGATCTTGTCAGCACGCCCGGCGAAGATGTCTTGCTAACAGAGACTGGCCGGCGCTTTCTGACCGCGGATCTTGGCGGACGCAAAGCCATCCTTCGCGAAAGAATGGTCGTGCTCCCTGTGTTCGAGCGCGTCGTCCGACTGTGCGAGGCCAGTCCCGACAGGCAGATATCCATAATCGAGTTCTTCGACCACCTCCGGGAATGGTTCCCCAGGGAAAATCTTCCGGAGCTTGCCAGAACGATTATCGGGTGGGGCCGATTCGCTGGACTACTCGTCTACTCGAGCGTCGCGCTTGGTTTGCCCGAGAAGAGCACTTCGTAGCGGCCACCCGCCATACCAAAGGTCCCCATCATGGCGGTGTGTTCTCGCGGGCGAGGACCAGTCTTTTGGCGGCGGGGACGCCGCTCCAGATCTTTTCCAGCTTTCGACACACAGTCGAGCTCGGGCGCTCTCCCACGAGCTTTCTTCAAGCTTTCCCGCGAGGACCGAAAATGGCGGTTCCAAGCCGGATAAGCGTAGCGCCCTCCTCGATCGCTGGCTTGAAATCATCGCTCATGCCCATCGAGAGGGTCGGCAACTGCACCTGGTTTTCCGCAGCGATGCGATCGCGCAGCTGCCTGACTTGAACAAAGAATGGCTGGGCCTTGTCGGGAGAATCGACAATCGGTGCAATCGTCATGAGCCCCTCGAGCTGCACACGAGGCAGCGCCAAGAGGCGCGGCGCCTCTCTGCGCGCTTCTTCGGGGCTAAAGCCAAACTTGGTTGCTTCCCCTGAAACATTCACCTGCAGCAAAATGCGCGGAAAGAGCCCGAGCTCAGAGGCGATTCTGTCGATGTCCAGGGCCAACTCCATCGAATCAACACTGTGGACTAGGTCAACCAAAGGCAGTATCTTCCGCACCTTGTTTTTTTGAAGATGTCCGATAAAGTGCCAGTGGATTGAGGATGGCAGCAGGGGCACTTTGGCGATCAGTTCCTGGGCGCGATTTTCGCCGAAGAGCAGCTGGCCTGCGCCGTGGGCTTCCCGCACCGCTTCGGCAGATTGCGATTTCGACACCGCGACGAGTTCAATCTCGGAAGGAACGCGCCCGCATCCATTTGCAACAAGGGCAATCTGCTCCTCAACTACTTTAATGCGACCAGAAATACCACTCATAAAACAAACTTATTTACAACCACTACATATAAGTTATTCTTATCCTATTTTTTTAAATGCATATCCAATCATTCAAGGTCTTTTCCAATTTGGCGGAAACCTCGAGTTTTTCCAAGGCGGCGCAGATGAATGGCATCACGCAAAGTGCTGTCAGCCAGCAAGTACGCGCTTTGGAGCGGCGTTTCCGCGTGAAGCTCATTGAGCGGGGTAGAAAGAACTTCTCCCTGACGCCTGAGGGGCGCGAGTTTTTGCAAGCCAGCCATCAAGTGATGGATATTTTGGGCGATTTAGAAGGCCGCATTAACAATCTGCAAAACCTGGTAGCCGGCGAGTTGTGCATTTCGACGATTTTCAGCATTGGACTGCACGAGTTGCCGCCGTATTTGAAGATTTTCCGACAAGCGCATCCCCAGGTGGACGTGCGTGTCGAGTATCGCCGCTCGTCGGAGGTTTACCTGAGCGTTCTGGACGGACGGGCCGACATCGGCCTTGTTGCCTACCCTGCACCC
>DATLIT010000104.1:0-12589 GCA_035539295.1 Terrimicrobiaceae bacterium
CCGCACTCAAGAGCTTGGAGAAATCGTTCGTGCTTAAGTAATTAGGAACGAGGTTTGTCGCCCATCCCGCCCAACTAACGTTGGACATATCGCCAGGCCAGCCGAGCGTGGCATCGCCAGTTGTGACGCCATCCAAGGCCATCGTTTGCGTGGCGAGATGCAGCTGCTTCATGTTGCTCAGCGTTTGCGTCATCTGGCCCTTCACCAAGGCACCAAAAAGGGCCGGCAAAGCCAAAGCGGCCAAAATCCCAATGATCGAAATAACGACAAGAAGTTCAATAAGAGTAAATGCGCGAGAACTCTTTTTCATACAAACCGGGGGTACCTCAAATCTGACTTTCTTTTATGCAAATTGTCAAACGTTTTTACGCACAAAGAGGCTCATTTCGTACTTTAACGCCAGATTTGTACGTCCGAAGGTGTCAGCCAATGGGTTGGAGCGATTGCCAGAGCATGTTAGTACTGGAACGTCATCCTGCGATGTGGTAAAAGCTCCCCAAGGTCCCTGCACATGGCAAATTGTCGGCCGGAGAACACAATCAAAAAATATTCTTACTATGGGTGATAACAAACGATTTCGGGCCGGAGTTCTCTTCGGTGATGAAGTGAAAGAACTTCTCGACTTCGCCAAGGCCAACGAATTTGCGCTGCCGGCGGTCAATTGCATCAACACGAGCTCGGTCAATGCAACCTTGGCCGCAGCCCGAGAGGTAAACTCTCCGACGATGATCCAGTTTTCCAATGGAGGAGCGCAGTTCTTCATTGGCAAAGGGGTCAGCAAAGAGAAACAGCTTGGGCCGATTCTGGGAGGCGTTGCTGGGGCGCAATACGTCGATCACGCTGCCAAGGCGTATGGAGTGCCCGTTGTCTTGAATACCGATCATTGCGCCAAGAAGCTGCTGCCTTGGGTAGACGGCCTGCTTTCCGCCAGCGAAGAGCAGTTCGCCAAGACTGGCAAGCCGCTCTACAGCTCGCACATGCTCGACCTCTCGGAAGAGCCGCTCGATGAAAACATCGAGACCTGCAAAGAATATCTCGCCCGGATGGCAAAGTTGGGAATCACCCTCGAGATAGAACTCGGTGTGACGGGCGGCGAGGAGGACGGCGTGGACAATACCGCCGTCGACGAATCGCGTCTCTACACGAGGCCTGAAGAGGTCGCCAAAGCCTATTCAGCGCTCAATCCGATCAGTCCTAATTTCACGGTCGCCGCGGCCTTTGGGAACGTTCATGGAGTCTACAAACCCGGCAACGTTCGACTCAAACCCACCATTCTCAGAGACTCGCAGGAATACATTCAGAAGCAGCTCGGCACCGAGCCGAAGCCGGTAAATTTTGTCTTTCACGGTGGCTCGGGTTCATCGCGTGAAGAAATCCGTGAAGCCATCAGCTATGGGGCCATCAAGATGAATCTGGATACCGATCTCCAGTGGGCATTTTGGGATGGAATTCGGGCGTATGAGGCTAAGAACCGCCCCTACTTGCAGGGACAAATCGGAAATCCCGAGGGGTCGGACTCGCCCAACAAGAAATACTACGACCCGCGCATTTGGTTGGGCGCGGGGGAGGCTGCCTTCACCAAACGCCTGATCGGTTCATTCGAAGACCTGAACTGCACAAACCGAAACGCGTAGGGTCGCAAAGTTCGTCCCTAAGATAAGAGGCTTAGATCGGCTGTCGGCCGGTTTCTTCGCTGGTATTCGCAGGCTCGACAAGCTTTCCTGACTTGCCTAAACGGGGAAGCTCCATCTGACGCTCCCATGATCGGCAACATCGTATCTCTGCTCGGCGACAGGGCCGATTACCTCCTGAAGCATACCAGTCAAACCATTTCGACGTTCTGGCAGCGGTCTCGCGCAAGTACGCGCACAAGATTCCGTTCCTCGTCAAGATGAACCACAACGAACTGCTGACGTATCCGAACCAACATAAGGAAATTCTCTTCGGCACGGTCAAAGACGCTTACAACATGGGGGCCGCGGCCGTCGGGGCCACTATCTATTTTGGTTCGGAGGATGCCTCGCGGGAGATCATCGAGATTTCGGAAGCATTCGCGCTGGCGCACGACCTGAGCATGGCCACGGTACTCTGGTGTTATCTTCGCAACAATGCCTTCAAAAAAGACAAGGATTATCACCTTTCTGCCGACCTCACCGGTCGGGCGAACCACCTCGGCTGCACTATCCAGGCCGACATCATCAAACAGAAACTTCCTGAGAATAACGGCGGCTATAAGGCGCTGAACACCGGTGGGTCGAGTTACGGCAAGCTCGACGAGCGTATCTACACCGAGCTGACAAGCGAACACCCGATCGATTTGTGCCGCTACCAGGTAGCGAATTGCTATCTCGGGCGCGCTGGTCTGATCAATTCTGGCGGAGCGAGCGGTGCCCAGGACTTTGCCGACGCTGCGTTCACCGCGGTTGTCAATAAGCGCGCCGGCGGCATGGGTCTAATTTCCGGCCGCAAGGCTTTCCAGCGTCCTATGGAGGACGGCATCAAGCTCCTTAATACAATTCAGGACGTTTACCTCTGCAAAGAGGTCACCATCGCCTGATCAAAGCAAAGATTTTATTCGGCTCGCCAGAAAGCGCCGAAGCCTAAATTTTCTCCTCGACGTCAGGGCCGTTTGCGGAGCGCTTCGTGATCGCGTCATGCCCGATTCGGGCCATGGGAGCCGAGCGCTGGAGCAGCAATGGAGCTTGTAATCCAGGTTGCAAGGCCATGCATTTGCTCTTATCAGGCAGGACATGTGTTTGGAACGTTCTCTGCTTTCGGCGCAGGGCTACATCGAACTGGAAATGCCCGACGAGGCGCTGAAGGAACTCGATACGCTTGCGCCTAGGGACCAGCTTCGTCCCGAAGCGTTGCAGATGCGCTTGTTCGTCGTCATGCACGCGAAGCGATGGGAGCAGGCACTTTCAGTTTGCGCGCGCTTGCGGGCAGTCGCTCCGGAAGACTCCACCGGCTATATTCACGGGGCGTTCTGCCTCCATGAAATGGGTCGCACGTCGGAGGCAAAGGAACTCCTGCTGGCGGGCCCTTCGTCTCTGCTAAGCGAGCCAACTTATCATTACAATCTCGGCTGCTATGATGCTGCTCTCGGAAACTTGAAAGAAGCGAGTCAACACCTCGAAGCAAGCTTCCGAATGGACAAAAAGTTTCGCGAGATCGCAAAAGAGGATCCCGATTTGAAAGCGATTCACCGACTTTTCGGAACATGATTGCTGACGCCTCCGCAGCCGCTCGCGTTCAAGAGATTTTTCAAAGCAACTTCGTGCGCGGCGTCGAAGTGGGTGCTTCGGTGGCTGTTTGGCAGAATGGCACCCAAGCATTCTGCTTTTACCATGGCTGGGGAGACGCCCAACGCGAATTGCCATGGACCGCCGATACAATGGTTCTCGTCTGGTCTGCGACCAAAGGGCTCGCGAGTGCCTGTCTGCTGCATGCGCTCGAGGATGCGAGCCTCGATTTGTCCACGCGGGTGGCAGAATTCTGGCCAAAATTTGGCGACGCGGGTAAGGACCGTCTCACGGTTGGAGAGGTCGTTTCCCATCGTGCAGGGCTTTCAGCGCTAACCGACAAGACGGTTGGCCTTCGTGATCATGATGCCGTCATACGTGCCGTCGAATTGCAAGCACCGCTCTGGAGTGAGCGCGATGAACATGGCTATTCCCCGCGCATCTATGGCTACATCGCCGACGAATGCGTTCGCAGGCTTACGGGAACCCCGCTGGGGGAGTATTGGCGGAAGCAGTTTGCCGATCCCTTGGAACTCGACCTGTGGATTGGCCTACCCGAGAGGCTCCACCACCGGGCAGCGCAAATGATTGCCGCCCGCGCGGGCTGCGGGGAGATTGAAGACCAGTTTTCCCAAGCCATGGCCACGCCGGGCTCACTTACCCGCGAGGCATTCTCGACGCCCGCAGGCGCAATGTCCCCTTCGGCGATGAATTCTCCATCGCTGCGCGCGGCGAGCTTTCCTGCGTTCGGCGCAATCGGCAGCGCTGATTCTCTCGCCAAGTTCTACGCCATGCTCTCCCTCGAAGGAAAATGGGAGGGACGCCAATACTTCTCGGCAACGGCGCTTCGGTGGATGACCACCCGTTTGACGCAAGGAATCGACAAGACGCTTCAGACCGAAACCGCCTTCTCAGCCGGGTATATGCTCGACCCAGTTGATCCCTCCGGACAGAAGAAGCGCTACACCTTCGGTCCGACCATGTCGGCATTTGGCCATCCGGGCGCCGGCGGAAGCCTGGCTTTCGCTGATCCCGAGAATCACCTTGGCTTTGCCTATGTCATGAACCAGATGGAATCCGGCGTGCTCCCGAAATCTCGAGCGGTCGCACTCGTTCATGCCCTCTACGATTTCCCCTGATTTCAAAATTGACAGTTTGCGTGCAAGAACTAAGGTTTTTCTCCCTCTTTGGTTAGGGACCTATGGCATACGCAGAAGTTATTCTTACGGAAAATATCCCTAATCTCGGCGCGGAGGCGGATTTGGTCAGGGTGCGTCGCGGATTCGCGCGCAATTTTCTCATCCCAGAGGGCAAGGCTCTCGAGGTGACACCGAGTTCACTGCGCAAAATCAATCATTTGAAGGCAAAGCGTGCCGAACGCGAGGCACGGGAACTAACCGCTGCCGAGCAGCTCGCCGGTAAAATCAACAAGCTCGTCCTTGATTTTTCGCTTGAGACCGGCGAGACGGGGAAGGCCTTCGGCTCAGTCACAGCCAAGGATATTCATGACCGTCTGGCGGCGGAACTTAACAATATCGAGTTGCCCAAGCATGCGGTTGCGCTCGATAAGCCGTTCAAGGAGAGTGGCGATCACGAGATGGAGGTGCGGCTCCACCGCGATGTCACCACCAAGCTTCGGATCAGGATCTCGACTCCGAAGCGCGCTTCGGCTGAGGAAGAGGGCGAACCTGCCAAGAAATTCAGTCGCAGAAGAAGCGCCCCCAAGAACTCCTCTTAACAATGGCTACCGATTCTCCGGCTGCTTCTGCCGAGAATCCCGCAAAACCCGGGTTAGGGCCCGGCAAAGGCCGCGAAAGCTTGCGTTCTTACTCCCAAAAGGTCGGGAGTTATTTACCTGATATTCACAGGTCCCTCCCGCAAAGCATTGATGCGGAAAAGGGGCTTCTCGGTTCCGTGCTGTTGGCTCCCGGGCGTGTTCTGGACGAGTGCATTCAGCAGCAGGTCGGCGAGAAATATTTTCAACATCCTGCTCACGCGAGGATCTTCAGCGCCTTGGTCGCCATGCGTGAGGGAGGCAAGCCGATCGACCAGATTTCGCTGACTCAGTTCCTCGAAGACCGTCACCTCTTGCAAGAAGTTGGCGGGGCTGCGGCCGTCACCGACTTGTTCACATTTGTGCCGACCGCCAGCAACGCCGGGTACTATCTCGAGATTCTTCGCGAGAAGTACCTCTTGCGGGAAATCATCGTGACGTGCACCGAATACGGAGCTCGCGCCTACGAAGAACAAGGGGACGTTCAGATGCTTCTCGATGAGGTCGAGCAAAGAATTCTGGCCATCGGAGATGATCGCTTTCGCGCGAAAATCCCCGAGATGAAGGAGCTCGCCATGGCGGCTTTGGATAGCATCGAGAAGCTCTTCCAGAATCGTGGCGCGCTCACCGGATTGCCGACCGGCTTCAGGGGCATTGATACCATGACCAACGGCATGCATGGCGGTGAGATGATCGTCGTGGCGGCCCGGCCGTCGATGGGCAAGACAGCGCTCGCCATGAATATTGCCGAACACGTTGCCATCGATGCAGGAAGACCGGTGGCCGTCTTCAGCTTGGAGATGAGCACCCAGCAACTCATGCAGCGGCTGCTCTGCTCATACGCACGCGTCGATTTGAAGAAGATTCGGGACGGATTTATCGGAAAGCACGACATGACCAATCTCATCCAGGCCACCACCAGGCTCTCCGAATCGAAGATGTTCATCGATGATACGCCGGGATTGAGCATTCTCGAACTCCGCGCGCGCGCCAGACGGCTTAAAGATCGGCATGATGTCAGTTTAATCGTCATCGATTACCTTCAGCTTCTTCGCTCGCCCAGTCGGCGGGGACTCGATAACCGTCAGGTCGAAGTGGCGGAGATTTCCGCCGGGATAAAGGCTCTCGCCAAGGAGCTAAGCATTCCGATCGTGGTGCTGGCTCAGCTTAATCGCAACCCGGAGGCACGCACCGGCGATAGCAAGGGCAAACCGCGCCTGAGCGACCTGCGAGAATCAGGTTCGATCGAGCAGGATGCGGACCTCGTCGGACTTCTCTGGCGCGAGGAATATTACCTCGACGACGATGAGGAGAGAAAGGAGCTGGAAGGCAAAGCCGAGCTTGTCATTGCCAAACAGCGAAACGGTCCTGTCGGCGCCGTGCCTTTGACATTCCTCAAAAGCATTACCCGCTTCGAAGATCGCGCCTTTGAGCGCGAGGAACCCTCGAGATAAACGCCGGGTTAAAGTAACCCCGCCCGCGCCGAGGACGTAGAGGGGCTTGTGCCAAGCGTCTGTCGACCCGCTGGGCGCTTAACATTCCGCGCACCTACAATTCGATGGCGAAGCGTTCTTTCAAAGCCGTTACAACGCGCTCGACTGGCAGGCCAATGACGTTGCTCATCGAGCCTTCGACGCACTCGATCAGGCGTCCATGGTCCTCTTGCGCAGCGTAGGCACCTGCCTTGTCGAGAGGGTCAATGCTCCGGAGGTAATTGTCGAGGTCCACCTCGCGTCGAGCTCGAAACTTCACTCGGGTGGAGTCGATGAAGCGGCAGAGCTTTCCCTGGCTCCGCTGCAGCAAACACACTCCCGTCAACACTTCGTGAATGCGCCCGCAGAGCTGTTCAAGCATTGCTCGCGCCTCAGCGGCATCGCGCGGTTTTCCAAATATTCTTCCCTCCAAGGAGACAATGGTATCGGCGCCGAGGACAATGCGATCAGGGAACCTTGAAGCTACTTCAGCTGCCTTGAGCTGCGCATTCCGGAGACAAAGCTCCCGCGCAGAAATATTCTCGGGGGTCAACTCCTCAACCTGCGCGATCTCGGTCTGGAATTTTACGCCAGCCTTTCGCAAAAGCTCCCGTCGCCGCGCGGACGCGGAGGCAAGCAGCACCCCTGCGCAAGCAGGCGCTGCATCATCAATTAATCGGTGCTCCACAATAAACACCACCCTTGCGTGAGGCCCTGAAAAGAAGTCGAACTAAACTCCGGATCTAGTACGCGCCGTCCCCATTCGAGAGCCCGGTGCCCTCACGAATACTGGCAAGTTGCCGGCGAATACGTCTCGATGAATCGGGACGGTTATTGAAGTCGGCGATGGCTCCTGCCACCAAGGGAAGGATTGTGGCGGCGCCCGCGCCGATGAAGGCAATGGCTGTCCGCTGACGAACTGTCTGGTTTAGCTTGCCAGCCAGCAGTAACCCTACGCCGAAACCGACCGCGGCTTGGGAGAGCGCAATCATGCTCGTCACCGGGAGGGTGTCGCCAAATTTGCCGTAGGAAATCGAAGACATGTTGTTGCGCAACGTAGGTTTGTGGTGTGGGATTTTCAACTGGAAATGGCAACGGGACGCGTTCTTGGCATCGATCTTGGCGAGGTTCGCGTGGGAGTGGCAATCAGCGACGATCTCGGGCTACTGGCACACCCTCTCGAGACCATCGACGCGTTGCGCCGCGATCCCTACGACCGCGTCGAGGAACTGGCTCGTGAAAAGCAGGTCGATGCAATCATCGTCGGCGTGCCACGAAATATGGACGGTTCGTTTGGTCCCGCAGCGCTGAAAGCGCGCGAGGTAATTGAACGACTTCGAGAACGCGTTTCATGCAGGGTCATCCCATGGGATGAGCGACTAACGACTGTTGCGGCCGAACGAGCCTTGCGCGAAGCCGGGCGAAAGGCCAAGGAGCAGCGATCGGTAGTCGACCAGGTCGCCGCGCAGATTTTGCTTCAAAGTTGGATCGATTCGCAGCCATGAGGCTGCGGCTTATCATCGCCTACGACGGTCGACCGTACTCCGGCTGGCAAAGTCAAAGGTCAGCCAACACCATTCAAGACATCCTGGAAAAGGCGTTTCAGAACGTCGCGGGAACACACATCACTGTGCATGGTGCGGGTCGCACCGACGCCGGCGTTCACGCGCTCGGCCAGTGCGCGCATGCTGATGTCTTCGCGAAGATGAATCCCAGCGAATGGCGACGCGCCCTCAACGCGAACTTGCCGCCCACGATTCGTGTAATGAAGTCGTCTCAGGCAGTTCGCAGCTTCCATGCGCGCTTCTCCGCGAGAGGAAAGGTCTACCGCTATCTCATTCGCAATGGCCCCATTCTCCCGCCGCACGAATTCGGACGCGTCTGGCACGTGCCACAGGCTCTGCAGCTTGACGTTCTGCGGCCGGCCCTCACGTGCCTCGCCGGTCAACACGACTTCCGCGCGTTTTCTGCGCAGAGCGGCAAACTCTCGAGCGATACGATACGAACAATTCAGAAGACCTCTCTCGCCCATCGCGGCGGACTGCTGACGCTGACCTTTCAGGGAAATGGATTTCTTTATAAGATGGTGCGAATGCTGACCGCGGCTGTCATTCGCGTCGGCCAAGGCCGCGACAGCTTGGAGAGCCTTGAGTCGCGCCTGGAGACCGGACGACCGAAATGGAACCATGTCGCTCCGCCCGACGGATTAACTCTGATGCGAATATTATATTGACGCTGCCCTCACTCGCGCGGCCCTGACTCGACGTTGTCCGGTGACGCCGCCCTGATCTTTACGGCATACGCGTCGTAAGTGAACTTTAAATCCGAAGCATCGCCAATATATCGCAAGACTTCGGCAGCGGGGACGTTCTGGAGGCTCAAAGTCACGCGTTTGTCTTGGGTAGTTTCTGGAGGAACCAACCAGACCACATTTAACGATCGTTCGCCCCCGCTCAATTCATGGACCTTTTGGGCAACGAAAGCAACGGCCTCGCGCACGCTGACATCGCGAAAGTCGATGCTCGGGATGTTAATTTTCCTGAGGGCACTTAGAAGAGTCGGTCCGCTCCCCTCGCGCACGGCAATCGCGCGAAGATAAGTTCGTGCCGCCGGATTTCTCGGATCCACGGCCAACAGGGATTCGAAAAGGGATTTCGCGGTGACGTAATCGCCTTCCCGGAATGCGCGCATCGCCTCTGATTGGATCTCCTCCTGCTGGGCAGCGAGATTAGAAAGCGCGAAGAGCAGCAGCGCGAGGAGCCTTTTCACGAGCCATTCTACACGGTGGCAGCGAGCACTTCAATTATCCCAGCGACTTGAACAAGGCAGGTCATCTGTTTAGCGTGCGCGGGGAAATGCGGAGAAGGCTTGTTCTTGGACTTATCCTCTTGGCCGCGATCTCCGCACACCCGCCATCGCTTCGTGGCCAACTGTCAGAAGAACAAAAAAGGAAACTCTTTCTCAAAGCGCGCGAAGACATCCAACCCGTCCCCAAACCGAGTGTCACTCCCCGACCGAAACCGAAGGCCGCGCCGACAGCGACACTCACGCCCACGCCACGGGTAACGCCAAAACCGGCACCCGAGCCCAAAGAGACCCCGCGCCCGACACCGAGAGCAACGCCAGAGCCGCGCGAAAGACCGCAACCGAAGCCCACCGTCTCTCCTCGGGAGTCCGCCACGCCCGACGTGATTCCTTTGGAATCGCCATCGGCAACCCCCCCTCTCACGCCGCCTCAGATTCCGCAAGGAAAAACGCCTCTTGGCGAGCGCTTGGAAGCGCCGATTCTCATTGAAAAGTCAGGACTGGAAGAGGACCAGGGACTCGAACCACCGCCGCGACGAAGTGGCGGTTGGTTCAAGCGATGGCGCTACTTAACGCCTGGAGTGCGCCGAGCGATCGACAGAGCGAGAGTCAAGAAAGGACGGTGGAAGTACATCATCATTCACAACAGCGGAACCAGGCAAGGCAACGCGCGCATCTTCAATATCTATCATCTCCGTGTGCGTAAGATGCAGAACGGACTTGCCTATCATTTTGTCATCGGCAATGGCACATCATCCGGCAACGGCGAGATTGAAGTTGGTCCGCGCTGGACCAAACAGCTCAACGGCGGACACGTGGCGAGTGATTACCTCAACAACATTGCCATTGGAATCTGTCTGGTCGGCGACCTCAATCGTGACCTGCCAACCAAGGCCCAGCTTGGCGCGCTCGACGAACTTATCACCTATTTACGCGATCGTGTCGGAAAGATCAAAGGCAGGAGAGCCGTTGTCACCCCGCACAAGAGAATCAACCCGAGGCCCACTGATTGTCCGGGGGATCGCTTTCCCTACGGTTGGCTGCAACGGAGGTTCGGAGGGTAGTTAGCTGTATGAACGTGGGCATTACTGGAGTGAGCGGGTTCATTGGCTCGCGAGTTGCGGCGCAATGTGGCACCAGAGGACTTCAGGTGATCGGATTTTCGCGGAATCCAGGCTCCGGTGCACGGCGGTTTGACCTCACTTCCGTCCCGGACATCAGTGGTCTCGATGCGATCATTAACCTCGCTGGCGAGCCGATCCTCGGCGTTTGGACGAAGGAAAAGAAGCGACGTATTCACGAGAGCCGCGTTCTTGGAACACGGCGCCTCGTCGAGGCTATCGCGAAGGCCGGCCGGCCGCCGGGTGTGTTGGTGAACGCTTCTGCGATCGGCTTCTACGGTGATACCGGCGAGAATGTTGTTGACGAATTTTCAGCGGCGGGGAGGGGATTTCTGGCTGACGTCTGCCGCGCCTGGGAAGCGGAGGCGGCACGCGCCGCATCTTGCGGTGTCCGCGTCGTCTTTGTCCGTATTGGTTTCGTGCTTGGCAAGGGCGGTGCGCTCAAGCTTCTTCGCCCGCTGTTCAAGCTGGGCCTCGGCGGAAAACTCGGAAGTGGACGCCAGTGGATGAGCGGGGTGCACGTTGAGGACGTCGCCGGCATGATCGTCTGGTCGCTCGAGAACGAGCGTCTGCAGGGAGCTGTCAATGCGGTCATGCCTGAGGCGTTCCGCAATGTGGAGTTCACAAGGGAGCTGGCGCGAGCCGTCAAGCGGCCGGCAATATTTCCGGCGCCAGCATTTGCGCTCCGGGTCGCTTTCGGCGAGCTTGCCGACTCAATGCTCGCCAGCGCCCGCGTGATGCCCTGTGTGGCGCGCGAAGGGGGATACGGGTATCAATTCGCGACCCTCCCGTCCGCCCTCGCGGAAGTCACCAACTGAGAGACAGCAGAAAGGACCGGCGGCCGGGCAACTCTTTTCCCCAATGCCTATCGGCCGATTTGCTGAGACTTTAGGAACGCTTCTTGTTCCAGCGGACCAGATGGATAGCCCACCTCCAGACACTCGCGAAGATAGCGACCTAAGAATTGTCCGATGCCTCCCAGTCGTTCGTATTGCGCAGTGTGAACGCATTCATGCGCGATCAGGCGGCGCATCTGCCAGCAATCCGACCGGATGAAGATGCCATAGCGCAAAGCCATCGCGGCTGTGTCTGAAGAAATCAACCTCGTGCCTTTCGCAGCCCAGCGAAGCAAGCGGTTCGCCGGGAGCGGAACTTGATCGACCCGAAGCAAGCGAACCCTTTCGGGATGAACTACACCCATCAGACGGGCATCGGTCAACTGTGACTCGTCTAAGGCTACGCCCGCGCCGAGAATTTTCTGCTCCTGCTGTGACACCCACCTGATCGCGAGTGGCAAACAAAGTGGCATCGCTCGCAAGAGTGCCTCGACTGCGAAATCAGGAATCGACCGGCGCGCCGATCGCACTCGCAAAGCTTTCGGCTCGTTGTCGTGCGCTCTCCCGTCATTCGGTAATTTCAATCCTGTTTCCCTCGGGGTCTAGAAATGCGCATTCGTAGTAGCCATCACCTGTCTGACGCGGCCCATCGAGGATGCGAAATCCGTCACGTCGAAGCCGCTCTGCCAAACGATCGACGCCACCGCGCGAACCTAGAGAGAGTGCGAAGTGGGTGAGACCGGTAGCTTGCGCGATTGGGTCATTCAAAGAATCCGGAACCGATTCCTTCTGCATGAGTTCCAATCTCGCCCCCGCCGAGAACGAGAGGAAATATGAACGAAAGCCCTTTTTGGGATTTTCATACATCTCGTTGGAGATCGCCTGAAAGTATTTCACGTAAAAATCCCTGAGAGCCTCAAGGTTCTTTGCATAGATCGCGACGTGTTCGATTTTCATGGAATCTGAGCGCTCTGATTCCCTCCGCGCTCGGAGCGATTTTTCAAAGATTCTCCGAAAAACTCGCAGGAGCGCAAGTGCGGAGAGTCGTCACCGTGCCTCCGGGCATCGCGCGTCGGAGTATCGTGGTCTCGTCGATACCGATGGTACGTCGGAAGCACCGACGGCCGAACTCTCCGAAAAATCATTTAGCAAATTCCTCGGGAATGTGCTGGATCGCCGACCAAACGAAAGTGAGAGAAATTCGCCACGAGACCAGTTTCATAACTGGTCCTCTGCCGCGCGGCTTCCCCCCTCGGGAAAGGTTAGGCGGAAACTCAGACGGGATTCCAAGGCACTTCATACACCTCGATGGCGTAATCGAAGCCTTTGGGCATAATAG
>DATLIT010000105.1:0-4386 GCA_035539295.1 Terrimicrobiaceae bacterium
TGGGAAGAGAGTTTGGCTCGACCACCGGTCGTCCTCGGCGGTGTGGTTGGTTTGATTCGGTAGCGACGCGCTATTCCTCAATGATTAACGGTATTGATGAGCTCGCTGTCACCAATCTCGACGGACTCGATCACGTTGAGAACATCAAAATTTGTGTCGCCTACAAACTCGGCACGAAGACGTTGAGTGTTCCCCCTTCTAATCTGCGCGAGCTCAAACGATGTGTTCCTGTCCTGATTGAACTGCCGGGCTGGAACGCGTCGACAGCACAAGCGCGAGCCTTCCGCGAACTGCCGTCCAAAGCCAGGAACTTCCTCAAGAAGATTGCCTCATTAACGGGTCCAAAGCTCTCGATTGTAAGTGTGGGCGCCGACCGGGAGCAGACAATCCGTCTGTAGCGTTCCCCGTGCCCGTGAAAGCCTTCCCCCGTCATGTCGCGATCATCATGGACGGCAACGGCCGCTGGGCCCAGCGCCGCGGGCTCCCCCGCCTCGCAGGTCATGAACAAGGAGCCAAGTCTATCCGGGAATGCATCGATGCAGCCATAGAAAGCGGAGTCGAATACCTGACGCTCTACGCCTTCTCGTCCGAAAATTGGAAACGGCCGGCGGTCGAAGTCCAGGGGCTGATGCGACTGCTTGAGCGATTCCTCCAGGAGAAACTGCAAGAGCTAAATGATGCCGGGGTGCGCCTGCAGGCCATTGGCCGCCTCCATGAGCTTCCGGCGATTTGCCAGCAGAAGCTCGAGGAAGCGATCGCTTCAACCTCTGCCAACTCACGTCTTACGCTGATCTTGGCGCTTAGTTACAGCGGCAGGACCGAGATGGTCGATGCCGTCAAGAGCATCGCTCGCGATGCGCTTGCGGGCAAACTGGCCGAAGAAGATATCACCGAAACACTCTTCAGTAACCGGCGCTACACGGCGAACTTTCCTGATCCCGACTTGCTTATCCGCACATCGGGGGAGGTTCGACTGTCGAATTTTTTACTTTGGCAGCTGAGCTACACGGAAATTCATGTTACTTCCAAATTGTGGCCAGACTTTCGCAAAGAAGATTTCCTTAACGCCTTGAGCGATTTTAGCCAGAGAACGCGCCGATACGGCGGAGTTTAACCTGCTGTTGTTGATTTTTGCTCGTTTTGCCTTTCTTTTTAAGGGATTGACCTTGACTTGCTGGGACGCATCCCGTGGCGTTTCTTGCTGTTGATTTTTGAACATCTGTCCCACATGGCGAAACAAACCGTCCTCCTTGTCGACCAGGAAACTGATTTTCTCGACTGGGCGAAGCACCAGCTAGAGACGGTAGGGACGCGCGTAATTACGGAGACCTCTGCCGACGCGGCCTACAAGAGCTTCTGCATGGAAACTCCTGAGCTGGTAATGGCTGAACTCAACCTTAGTCCGTTTTCGGGCATTGAGCTGCTGGCGCAAATTCGAAAGCACTCACCGAATGCGATGGTGATCATCGTCAGTGCCTTTGGCACGAATCAGAACGTTATCGAGGCGATGAAGATGGGAGCCTTCGATTTCGTGCGAAAGGAGCAGTTGCCTTTCAATTTGAAGATTGTTGTCGACTCGGCTTTGAAGGCCGCCGCGGAGTTAAAGGCCGCGAACACTTTCAAGCCTGTCCTGACTATTGAACAGCATCAGGACGAGATTGTGGGCCGTTCGGATGCCATGCAACAGGTCTTCAAGATGATTGGACGCGTGGCTGCCAGCGATGCGCCGGTGATGATCACTGGAGAAAGCGGATCCGGCAAGGAGTTGGTGGCTCGCGCTATCCACAACTATAGCACTCGCAGTGGCAAAAGCTTCCTTGCGATCAACTGTGCAGCAATTCCGGAAAATTTGTTGGAAAGCGAGTTATTCGGTCACGAAAAGGGATCCTTCACTGGCGCGCATAGCCAGCGGATTGGACGCTTCGAGCAAAGCGATAACGGCACGTTGTTTCTGGACGAGATCGGCGAGATGCCCGTCCAAGTCCAAAGCAAGATCCTGCGAGTCTTGCAAGAGGGCGAGTTTTCTCGAGTAGGCGGCAACCAGACCATCCGCGCAAACGTTCGCATCGTCTGCGCAACCAACAAGAACCTGGAAGAAGAAGTTGCCCAAAAGCGATTCCGGGAGGACCTCTTTTATCGACTGAATGTGGTTCGCATTCATCTACCTCCGCTGCGCTCAAGGCAAGAGGACATTCGCCAGCTCGCTGAATACTTCCTCCAAAAGATTGCCCATCACAAACACAAGCCACTGCTGAAGCTCTCAGAGGAGGCTGCACGGGTGTTGGAGGGGTATCCGTGGCCGGGAAATGTCCGCGAACTGGAAAATACTATTCAACGAGCTTCCGTTCTGGCGACCGCGGACTTGCTCTTGCCGAAGGATATCCCGCTTGGGCAAGTCTCCTCGAGTTCGTCTGAGCAGCACATCAATGGTAGCGGTGATCCCGTCGAGAATGCCATCGAAGCGCTCTTCGATGCGGCCTCGTCCGATGCCACTATCGAGCTGCTGCCGTGGCTTGAGCGGGAATTTACGCTGCGAGCGATGCGCAAGACCAATAGCAACCAAGTCCGGGCGGCGAAGCTTCTTGGCATAACCCGCGCCACGCTGCGCAAGCGCCTGGAACGTAACGGCGCGTTGGGAAATCTCGACGACGAGTGAAGGGCGTTCACGCCTGGACACTTATTGACGGATCTTTCCGCGAAGGGGCCGAGGTTCCGATATCGGACCGCGGATTTCGCTACGGAATGAGCGTCTTTGAGACAGTCGCCGTGCGGAATGGCAAGATGCTCTTCCTCAAGGAACACTTGGCGGCGCTGTCGGAAGCCTGCAAGACGGCAGGCTTTCGGGCGGAAACGGCTGATGCAATCAACACTCTGGCAGACCTTCCTGACGGGTTGCTTCGAATCTACGTTACAGCCGGGGATGGCTCACTGGCTGCCTCAGCCCCGCATCAACGCACCTTCGTCTATTTCGAGCCGATAGAGTTTCCTGACTCCGCGGAGATCAAGCGTGGTTTCCGGTTGGGTGTTACGCTGACTCCGATTGTGCCCGTTCTTGGCGGCTGGAAAACCGGGAATTATTGGCCAAACGTGAGAGCGCTGGCCTTCGCACGGGAAAATGGATTTGACGAGACGTTGATTGTGAACATCGAGAGAGTTGTGATTTCGGCAGCAATGGCGAACGTTTTCTTTCTTATTGATGGCACTTTGCGGACACCCGCGGCGGACATCGGAGTGCGCCGGGGAGTCGTGCGTCAATGGATTACGAGAATGACGCCAGTGCGGGAGGATCGCCTCTCGCTCGAGGATGTCAGCGCAGCCGAGGAGTGCTTCCTAACAAATAGCAGGATCGGCGTGATGCCGGTTTCTCAGATTCAGGGGCGCGCTTTGCCTTCCCGGAGCACTGGCGAGGCGCTTGCCGGGTTGTACCGTGAAAGAATTCTCCGAGAGTGAAGCGCTTTTCATGCGCGCCTTTGCTGCGCTTGGAGAAGGGAAGAAAACGATCCTGGCCGATGTCGCCGAAGCCGCGCAACCCTTTGTAGTGGCGTGTCTTGCCCGCGCGGTGAGGGAGCAGCGGGTTTGGGTTGTTTGTCCTGATGTTCGCAGACAAGAGGAGTTTGCTTCCGAATTGGCCGCGTGGCTCCCTGCCGCGCGCTTGCTGCCGGAATGGGAAGCTTTTGCCGAGGAAGTCCTGCGCGATCCGGAAACGGTTGCGGAGCGACTCGAGATTTTAGGACTTTTGGCACGAGACCGTCCGATAGGACCTCTCGTCGTCCACTCGGCACAGTGGGATCAGAACGTCCCCGCTGCATCCGCTCTGACTGGATCGCTCTTCAGCTTGGCCAAAGGCGATACACTCATCTTGACGGACGCAGCTGAGGTGCTGGCCAATTCAGCGTATGAGCGTGTTTCCCAAGTGGCCACTCGCGGGCAATTCTCCATTCGCGGCGGCATCATGGACGTGTTTTCCTGGCAAGCCGCGCTACCTGTGCGCATCGAACTCGACGACCTGACCGTCGCTTCGATCCGAAATTTTGACCCAGATAGCCAGGTTTCGATCAAAGAAGCGGACTCCTGCGAGATCTTCGCAGGGAAGCTAGAGGCGCAACAGACTCCGCTTCGCAATTATCTTAGAAACCGAGACCTTCTGATCGACCTGGCAAGCAGCGAGCAGCGCTCTGACTTTCGAATTTCGGCAGAGGGGGGCGACCACGGGATTTCGTTATTTCCCCAGCCATTTGGAGAATTCGACGCGGGCGATCTTGTTCTCGATGCGGTCAGGCGCGACAGGCTGTTTCGTCAGATCGAAGAGTGGCAAGGCGCGGGCTGGCTTGTGGCGCTTGCGGCGGGCAGTCAAGGAGAGATCGAGCGATTCCAGGAGCTCGCGAC
>DATLIT010000106.1:0-10059 GCA_035539295.1 Terrimicrobiaceae bacterium
CCTTGATATGGAGCCTGGATTCTGTGTGCCGATAATTCGAGGGGCTATGGCAACCGGCAGCTATCGATGGAATTGATCGGACTTGCTTTTTTAGTCAAACGGCACATTTTCTTGCGCGATGGCGCTTCTGGAGGTCAACGATTTGCGGGTTTGGTTTCCGGTTCTCGGCGGTTTTTTTCGCCGAAAGGTTGATGATGTCAAGGCGGTGGATGGGGTGAGCTTCGTTGTTGAAGAGGGTCAAACCGTCGGGTTGGTAGGTGAGAGCGGGAGCGGGAAGACGACAGTGGGTCGGGCGCTACTCAAACTCATTCGGGCGACAGATGGCGAGGTCATTTTTGACGGCAGGAGTATCTTGCCGATGGGGGAGAGGGAGTTTCGGCCGTTGCGGCGGGAAATGCAGATGATTTTTCAGGATCCCTACGGCTCGTTAAATCCCCGGATGAACTGCGGCGAGATTATCGGGGAGGCTTTGGAGATTCATTTTCGCGAGCTATCTGCCGCCGATCGTCGGGACTCCGTGGCTGCGCTCTTGAAGCAGGTGGGGCTTGAGCCGGAGATGGCGAGTCGATACCCGCATGAGTTTAGCGGGGGTCAGCGCCAGCGAATCGGCATTGCCCGAGCATTGGCCGTCAAGCCGCGTTTCATTGTTTGCGACGAGCCGGTCAGCGCTCTCGATGTCAGCGTTCAAGGCCAAATCGTCAATCTCTTGAAAGATTTGCAAGAGGAGCTGGGCATCTCCTATCTGTTCATTGCGCATGATCTTGCTGTGATTGAGCACATTAGTAATTTTGTCTTGGTCATGCATCATGGGAAGATTGTCGAAGCTGCTCCAGCCGAGGCTATCTACGAAAGTCCCCAGGACGACTACACGAAAAGTCTGCTGGCGGCGGTGCCGCAGCTGGCATAAATATCGTTCGTTCGCATGCGTTCCTGGCTTCGAAAACTCCTTGGCATGAACTGGATTTTGTTCCTGTTGATGTTCGGGCTGATGATCTACGGAGTTTACGCGATCTACAGTGCGACGTGGATGATTCCGGGGCAAAGGTTTTGGAAGTCGCAGATCGTTTGGATCCTGGCGGCGCTCCCGGTGTTTTTTATCATCTCGTTAGTTGACTATCGGTGGATTCGCCTTGGAGCCCTGCCCTGTTACGTCTTGGGGGTTGTCGGACTGGTTGCCGTGCTGCTTTGGGGAGAGAGGCGGTATGGGGCGCAATGCTGGCTGAACCTCGGTTTCATGAACGTGCAACCCTCCCAGTTTGCCGTCCTTGCCGGTATCATGACGATTGCGGTATATCTCGAGGCTACCAAGAAGATTTCCCCGGTCTTACGAATTTTAGGGTGTGGCGCGATCGTTGGGGCGCCATGGCTGCTCATCCTCGTCGAGCCAGATCTTGGGATGTGCATTGTATGGGCGCCGATGGTCATCGCTCTCTTGTTTGTCGGGGAGATTCCCAAGAGATGGCTTATCGCCATGATCATCGTTGGAGTGGCTATGGTGCCGCTGATCGTCAATCTTGCTCTTAAGCCATACCAGTACGCCCGAATCACAAGCTTCGTAAATCCCTACTTGGACCCGCAGGGAAATGGGTGGAATATTATTCAATCACTGACGGCGATCGGCTCGGGTGGCTTTT
Source organism: Terrimicrobiaceae bacterium (assembly GCA_035539295.1). Taxonomy (GTDB): domain Bacteria; phylum Verrucomicrobiota; class Verrucomicrobiia; order Chthoniobacterales; family Terrimicrobiaceae; genus DASTFP01. The sequence continues at coordinate 1,635 of DATLIT010000106.1, forward strand.
ACGGAAAAGGCTTCAAGGCATCGAACACCTTAAACGAACTCGGCTTCTTGCCGACCACCATTAAGCACAACGATTTCATTTTCGCGGTCCTGGGTGAACAGCATGGGTTTCTGGGCGGGATCCTGCTGATCGCAGCATTGGGTTTGCTGCTCTTGACAGGACTCTACATCGCCATGAAGGCTGAGGATGGGCTCGGGCAACTACTCGCCGTCGGGATCGTGATGTTGATCTTCACTTATACTTTCCTAAACCTTGGAATGACGATATCGATTACCCCGATCACAGGTTTGCCTCTGCCGTTGATCAGCTATGGCGGATCGTTCCTAATGATGATCTTGTTTGGTCTGGGCATCCTCCAGAGCGTTTGGATTCATCGGAAAGCCGCGCGCTAAGGCAGTAACGTGCGCACTACGATACCTTCGAAAAATTTGCCGAGGCGCTCCGGCAACTCGCCGATTTCGCCTAGACTTTGACCCGCTCGATTTGGGCACCCAGAGCGTTTAGCTTCTCATCGAGGCTTTCGTAGCCTCGATCGATGTGATAGACGCGATTGATCTCGGTAGAGTTCTCCGCTTGAAGTCCAGCGAGCACGAGAGCGGCGGATGCCCGGAGGTCGCTGGCCATGACAGGTGCTCCGCTCAGCTTCTCGACACCATTGATGACCGCAGTCGAGCCTTCCAGTTCGATATTGGCGCCCATCCGCTTAAGTTCGGCCACGTGCATGAACCTTTGCGGGAAGACAGTTTCGGTGATCACACTGATTCCATCGATGGTGGAAAGCAGGGCGCACATTTGTGCTTGCATATCGGTGGGAAAGCCGGGGTACGGACAAGTTTCCAGTTTCAGGGGACGGCCGGCGCCATTTGACCGGAGCGTAACCGAATCCTTCCCGGTCGAGATTGAAAAACCAGCTTCGGCAAGAGGGTCAAGCACCGCCTTGAGATGGCGTGGTTCCGCACGCGTAATCGTCACCTCATTCCCCATGATTGCGCCCGCGACCAGAAAAGTGCCGGCCTCGATGCGGTCTGGGATAATCTGATGCTCAGCGCCATGCAGTTCTTTTACTCCTTCGATGATAATCCTCCGACTGCCGGCGCCCTCGATTTTGGCTCCCATCGCGATCAAGAAGTTCGCGAGGTCCTCGACTTCCGGTTCCTCGGCGGCGCCGTCAATCACGGTCGTCCCGTCAGCGAGCACGGCCGCCATCATGACATTGTCAGTTCCGAGGACGGTTGAGCCGAACTTGCCACGTAAATTGATGGTTGCTCCGCGCAGCTCAGGAGCGAGGACCTTGACGTCGCCTCGTTGAACGCGCACGGCAGCGCCGAGAGCTTCGAAGCCTCGCAGATGCAAGTCGATTGGCCGGTCTCCAATGACGCAGCCTCCTGGCAGTGAGACCGTCGCTTCCTTTTCGCGTCCAAGGAGGGGCCCCAGAACGCAGATCGAGGCCCGCATTTTTCTGACGATGTCGTAAGGCGCATCGGTAAGCACATTCTCTGCCTTGACCGTGACTGTGCCACTCGCCCTTTCCACCTCGCAGCCAAGTTCGCTAAGGATCGTCAGCATGTAATGGATATCACTTAAGTCCGGCACCCGGGCGATGACACAGGGCTCCTTGGTCAGCAGCGTGGCTGCGAGAATCGGGAGAGCCGAGTTCTTGGAACCGCTGATCCGAACGCATCCACTCAGCTTGGATCCCCCGTGGACGATGATCTTATCCATAGTTTCTGCTTCCGTCTAGCTTGATAGACTTTTCGCGATCCGCTGTCGCGCTAATTTTACCCTCATCAGCTAGCGTGATCGTCACTCTTTCTGCGGAGGCGAGGCAATCGTGAAACGCTCGATGCCTTGGTAATCTTTCCACGTGCGAACCTCTTCGTAGCCGAGAGCAGTGAGCTCAGAGGAAAGGACCTCAGCTTGGCCTTCGCCAAGCTCCAGAGCGAGAGATCCGCTGGGCGTCAGGTGTTCGGGTGCCGACTCGATGAGTCTGCGGATATGGCAAAGACCGTCCGGTCCGCCGTCGAGTGCAGCAGGTGGATCGTGCTGAACCTCGCGTTGAAGGCCGGCAAGTTCGTCAGAAATGATGTATGGGAGGTTCGCGACGATGCAATCGAACCGGTCCGCCGCAGCGGGGAACAGATTCGCCTGATAAAAGTTGACCCGCACCGAGTGCCGGGCCGCGTTTTCGCGAGCAAGGCTAAGGGCCTCGAGCGAAACATCGGTGGCCCAGACCGCGGTGCGAGGGAGTTCAAGGGCCAGCGTGATCGCGATTACGCCCGAGCCCGTGCCAACATCAAGAATGCGCATATCCTTTGGGCCGCTAAGAAAGTGTTTAATCACCAGCTCAACGAGTTGCTCTGTTTCAGGGCGTGGAACAAGCGCACGCTCATCGCTGAGAAAGGATCGCCCGAAGAATTCAGCCGTCCCGAGAAGGTGCTGCAGAGGTTTTCTTGTCGCCCGATCTCGGATCAGGCGGCGAAACGGGGCTCGCTCTGCTTCCGACAGCGAACGGTCGAACTCGAGGTATAGATCGAGCCGTTTTTTCCGAAGGACGTGCGCTAGCAGATGCTCGGCGTTTAGTCGGGGATGCTCCACCCCATGATCTTTGAGATAACCCGTAGCGGCTGTGAGGACCTCGAGAACCGTCATTTCTCTTGGGTGCTGAAGCATTCGCGCTACCGAGTGGTCGCGGGAGGCGCGAGGCAAATCAATCAACTCATGTCCGCCTCTTTGAGCCGTTGCGAAATGTCGCTGGCCTGCAAGCTGTCGATCATCTCTTCGATGTCACCTTCCATGAAGCGATCCAGGCTGTAGATCGTAAGTCCGATGCGATGATCGGTAACACGATTTTGTGGAAAATTATACGTGCGAATCTTTTCTTCTCTTCCTCCGCCTCCAATAAGGCTGCGACGGTGCGCCGAATACTTCTCCTCCTCCTGGCGCCGCTTGTCTTTGAGGAGTCGAGACCGCATGATCTGGAGTGCGCGTTCCTTGTTCTGCTGTTGGCTGCGGCCGTCCTGGCAGCGCACGATGCGACCAGTGGGAATATGAAGGATTTGGACCGCTGAATCGGTGGTATTCACGCCCTGTCCTCCGGGACCTCCGGAACGGCAAACCTCGATACGCAGGTCCTCCATTTTGAGCTCGATATCGATCTCTTCCGCCTCAGGCAACACGGCAACAGTCGCCGTGGACGTATGAATGCGGCCTTGTGCTTCCGTAGCGGGAACTCGCTGGACACGGTGCACGCCAGACTCATAGCGCATCTTTCGAAAAACGGAATCGCCTGAAAGGCGAAACACGATTTCCTTCAAACCACCGAGATCCGCGTCGCTGGAGTCCATTGCTTCGACCTTCCAATGATTAGCTTCTGCAAACCGGCTATACATGCGGTAGAGGTCGGCTGCAAAAAGTGCTGCCTCAGTTCCACCGGTTCCGGCCCGGATCTCCACGATGGCATCCCGATCTTCGCCAGGCTCCGGAGGCAAGAGGGCGATTTGAAGATCTCTTTCGAGCTCCCCGAGACGCTTTCCGAGGCTGGGAAGCTCGGCGGAAGCGAGTTCCGCCATTTCCGCGTCTTCGCTCGCAGCGAGCCTTTGGCTCTCCTCGAGCTCCTGTTCAGTTTTCTGGTAAGCACGCCAAATTTCGACAAGCTCCTTCAGCCGCGCATGTTCGCGAAGAATGTCTTTCGCGCGACCTGCATTGTCGAAAGTCAGGCCGCCGCCGATCTCCTCCTCCAATTCTTGAAATCGGCGTCGTTTTTTATCGATCAGGACAGAGTAGTCCATGGCGTATTTTGCCAGAAAAGGCGAAACGGTGATGGCGCAAACGCGCGATCACCGTTTCGCAGTCGGAGGAATCTAAGCTTTCTTTCCGGGTTTTACGGCACGTGTGGCACGGATTGTGCCATAGCGTCGTTTGAATTTGTCCACACGCCCCGCCGTATCGACAAACTTCTGTTCGCCAGTAAAAAACGGATGGCACGCCGCACAGATGCCGATTTTGATGTTGTCCCGCGTGGAGCGGGTGCGATACGTCGCACCGCAAGCGCATACGATGACGGTTTCGACGTAGTTTGGATGGATCGCGGACTTCATTTCTATGGAAACCAACAAGCTTACTAGGGAAGAGCCCTCGCGCAACAGGGAAAACAATCCCATTCTCTCACGTTGGCAAGAGGTGCTTTCCGCGAGAAAGGGAGAGGCTGCGATCTTTGCACCTGACGGAACCATCTTGCGGACATTTGGACTCATTGAAGAGGAGGCGCGACGTTGGGAGGAGCAACTCGCTCGCCACAACTCGTCCGGAGCGGTATGTCTCCAGATTGGAAATCGCGCTGAGTGGCCTGCACTGGTGATTGCTGTCTGGCGGAGCGGTCGAACACTTCTGCCGCTGGAACTCGAGATCTCTGAGGACCGCCGATGCCGGATCGAGCAGTCTTGTGGAGCGGTCCTTCGCATCCTGCCCTCGTCCGCCGGACTCGCAACCGTGCAGCTGGAGGATTTGACATCACTCGCGACCTCGGGCACGGACATGCTCAAAATCACGTCGGGAACAACCTCTGAGCCCCGCGCGATTCGCTTTACCGCTGCGCAGCTCCTCGCAGATTACGAGAATATTTGCAAGACGATGGAATTGCGCGAGAACGATCTCAACTATGGAGTCGCCTCCTTCGCTCATTCGTACGGCTTTAGCAACTTGATCACTCCGCTGCTCTGCGACGGCATGGCTCTTGTCGTTTCATCAGACCTTATCCCTCGCGCCATCGTCGAAGGAATCCGATCCACTTCGGCCACGGTGTTTCCCGCAGTGCCTGCACTCTTTCGAAGCCTGGCCGAGTTTTCAGTTTCACTGAGGAAGCTTCGTCTCTGCATCTCGGCGGGCGCACCGCTGCCGGGGACGGTTGCAAGAGGCTTCTCGAAACGCTGGAGTCGCAAGATTCATTCCTTGTACGGCGCTTCAGAGTGCGGAGGTATTTGCTATGATCGAACCAATGCGATTGAGATTCCGCCGAACTATGTAGGCCAGCCGCTCGAGGGAGTGAGCCTAACCGTCGAGACAGAGGGACCTTCACAAGTGTGGGTAGGCGGCCTCGCGGTAGGCTCTGGCTACTGGCCACCCGGCGAAGAGGCGAATTTCGCTCACCGAGCCTTTCGTCCCGCGGATCTGCTGGAAAGGAGCGGAGACGGATTCGTCCTCGTCGGACGAACCTCTGAACTGATAAATGTCGCAGGGCGTAAGCTGAACCCGGGCGAAGTGGAAACCGTGTTGAAAATGTCTCCGAACGTGCGCGAGGCGGTGGTGCTTGGCTTGCCCGCCAGCGCGCGAGGAGAGGAAGTGGTCGCCTGTATACAGGGAGAGGTGACCGAGGCGGAATTGCGAAGGCTTTGCGCCAGCAACCTGGCAGCCTGGCAGGTGCCCAGACGATGGTTTTTCTTCGAAAAAATCCCGCTCAACGCGCGGGGAAAAATTAGCCGGGCGGAGCTCCGTGCGCGGTTGGCTGCCGAAATCTAGGAGCAGGCTGCAATTTCCTGCTGGAGGGTAGTTAGCCACTCACGATAGGCAAATGGCGAGATTTCCGAGGGCTTGATTTCGCTTCGTCCGCCCCAAAACACATTGGTATAGGCGACAGAGATGCCAATCGATTCAAGGTGGCGGTCGATAGCTTCCTTGTGTTCGAGGAGACGCTCTTTTTCTGTCCCATGCGCCACGGCCATGATGTTGACGTTGTTGAATTCAGGTCCCGCTTCGCGCCAGTAACAATGGGTGAGAATCTCGTGACGGCCAATTTCCCCGCCAGCTTCAATTTCTCGATTTCGCGGGACCGCCCAGTGGAAGAGAGCATTAAACCTGGTGACGCGCGTTCCGCTCTGGCTCGGCTTCACATGCTCGAGAAAGGTCGAGAACCGGCCGATAAGCTTGCGCGCGGCGAGCGATTCCGCGACCGAGAGGAACTCCTCGAGTGAGATACCCGCTTCCGCGGCGCGCAACTCCCAAGCCGGCTCCCGAATTTCCTCCGGCGCAAACTCTCGCTTCAGAGCGCTCAAGATGCGCCACTCGTGTTCGCTTAAGGTGATCGTCTCGACGACCTGCATTTTCGCTGGCTCCGAAGCCTTATCGCCAGGGTGGATCGTTTTGCGTCTGACGTGGCCCACGCCCAGAGCGAAGATTCCCTTCGCGGGCATGAGCCGGAACGCTTCCGCTCCTGTCCGGGAACAGAGCGTTCGGCAATGCGCTTCGAGCGAAAATCCTGCGGGCACTTTCAAAGTCGTCCAGAGTTTGTAGGCGCCGCCTGGAATTTTGGCGTCGGTTGATCGAATGACTACATGACCGGAGTAGGGATCTTCCTGAAACATGAAGTCGAAGGCCGCGTCGAGTCGTTCAGGGGGAACCTTCCAGGCGACCAGCGCGCCGGAAGCGAGGTTTGTGGCGAGCAAGGTTTGGCGCACGCGCCGGATTATTCCGGCTTCGAGCATCTGGCGAATCCTGCTGAGGACGATGTCCAGAGGCAGCCCAGCCTGCCGGGCGATGCTGGCAAAGGGATCGCAGACGAAGCCTGCAACCTTGTCCTCAGAAACGGAGAGAATCCGGGCATTCACCGCATCGGTATGCTCGACAGAGACCATGAAAGACATCTAATGCATTGCCGGCAGCGCAACGCAAGGGCTTTGACGCCTTACCATTTTGCCACAGATTGACGTCGACTCGCACCTGCAAACATTCTTGGGGATCCGATGATCGAAAAAATCCACACGGTTCTCATTCTGCTGGGGATCATTAGCGCCCTCGCAGTCGTCGCCGAGCGGGTAAGGTTCCCATTTCCCATTCTCCTTGTTATCGCTGGTCTACTCATCGCCCTGCTACCGCGACTGCCCGAGGTCCGCCTAAATCCCGAGATCGTCTTTTTGATTTTTCTGCCGCCATTGCTTTTCTCGGCCGCATGGAATTTCCCGTGGGAGGACTTCCGTTCAAACTTCCTTCCAATTCTGGCTCTGGCCGTCGGCCTAGTCTTTGCCACGATCGTCTGTGTGGCTTACGCCGCTCATTGGCTTGTTCCAGGCTTGGCGCTGGTGCCGGCCTTCGTGCTCGGCGCAATTGTATCGCCTCCAGACGCTGTCGCCGCGACGAACGTCCTGAAGAACTTGCGCATCCCGAAGCGTTTGTCGGCCGTGCTGGAGGGCGAGAGCCTCGTCAATGACGCCAGCGGTCTGGTGGCGTATCAATTCGCCGTTGCGGCTATCGTCACGGGCTCATTCTCGATGGCGGATGCCACCGCCGACTTCATTTGGATGTCGATAGGAGGATCTCTCTTCGGGTTGCTCGTCGGTATTAGCGCTGCGTATCTCCATCGTCACTTACGTGATCCTTCAGTCGCGGTAACACTTACCCTTCTGACGCCCTACATCTCCTATCTTCCTGCCGAGCGACTTGGCTTTTCCGGAGTTCTCGCGGTGGTCGCGGCCGGACTGTACATCGGGCATCGCTCGTGGGAGGCACTCGGTCCGGAAAGCCGGTTGCAGCGCGAAAGCATTTGGAAGCTTCTCGACTACCTCCTCAACGGGCTCGTCTTCATTCTCATTGGCCTGCAATTTCCGACGATTGTGCGTGAGATGAGGATGCCTGTCGGTCAGATGATCCTCGTTGGAGCGGCAATCTCGTTCGTGGTCATCGCGGTGCGATTTCTTTGGATCTTTCCGATGGTTTACTTCGAGAGATACTTTCTGCGGCGGGGTGGAAGTAATCGTTTACCCGTTGGCAACCTGGTGGTGGCCTCGTGGGCCGGCATGCGTGGTGTTGTCTCGATGGCAGCAGCCTTGGCTTTACCACTGGTCACGTTGAACGGTGAGGCGTTTCCGCACCGCCATATCATCTTGTTCCTAACCTTTTGCGTCATCTTTGTCACCCTGGTTGTTCAAGGCCTTACGTTGCCTTGGATTGCTCGCAAGCTCAAAGTTGAGGAAGCAAGTGGGGATTTCCAGAGCGAAGGCAAGGCACGTGTTTCCCTGCTTCAGGAGCTCATCAAAGAAATCGATAGCCTGATCAAGAACGAGGCGATGCCAGAATATCGCGAATCGCTCGAACGGTGGAAAATGCATTATCAGGATCGTCTCAGGACACTGGAGGATCGACTGGCGCTGCCGAAGGAGGTGAACCGCTACGCCAATAGCAAGGACGGAGACCTCCTCCCGAAGCTGATGGATCATGCACGCCTTCGCCTCGCCAAAATGCGCCGGACCGGCCAGATTTCAGAAGAAGTGCGCAGGCGCATTGAAAGGGATTTTGACATGGAGGAACAAAGACTCAAACGATTCCTGGCTCGCTTGCAGCGCGACTTGTGAGGCACAGCTTCTTGCGACCTTCTTAAGCGGAGACGCAAGCTGCGGGGACAATTTCCGAATAGTTGAATCCGCGGCGAACTCCGATT
>DATLIT010000107.1:0-12035 GCA_035539295.1 Terrimicrobiaceae bacterium
TGCCCGCGATACGAGCAAGCACGCCGAACTTGTTTTCAACGAGGATAGAAATGGTGTGGCGCATGAATCGGCAGGGGCGGTGATACTGGCTGGTCCGCGGCGCGGCGTCAATTCAAAGGGTGAGTGGGAGCGTTCGACGGCCGTCTGCAATCAGACGGTTTCATGAGCAGCCGTCTTCCAATCAAAGCATGGGCATGCCACTTTTCGAAATCTTCTCAACAAAGCCGGTGTGGTAGGTGCCCCGGCGAAAGTCGGCGTTTTGCAGGATTGCTTGTTGAAAGGGAATCGTGGTCTTGATGCCGGTGATCATGTACTCGCCAAGAGCGCGGGACATTCGGTTGATGCAGGCTTTGCGACTCGAGGCCGTCGTGATGACCTTGGCGATCATTGAGTCGTAATGCGGGGGCACGGGGTAACCCGCATAGGCATGAGAGTCGATACGCACCCCACGCCCGCCGGGCGCGTAATAGAGCTTAATCTCGCCAGGGCAGGGGATGAAATTATTGGCGGGGTCTTCCGCGTTTATTCGGCATTCGATAGAATGATGTCGTGCCGTCGCGTCAACCAGATGACGGGAGAGGTGCTCTCCGGCGGCGACTTGGATTTGTTGCTTCACAAGATCGCACCCGTAGACTTCCTCGGTAATTGGATGCTCTACCTGGATACGGGTGTTCATTTCCATGAAATAGAAGTTGCCGTCATCATCGACCAAATACTCGATGGTGCCGGCATTTGCGTAGCCGACTTTCTCGGCCAGTTTGATCGCGGCTGCACCCATCTTGGCCCTTAGCTCCGGAGTCATCAGGGGAGACGGACATTCCTCCACGATCTTCTGATGGCGTCTCTGGATGGAGCAGTCGCGCTCGCCCAGGTGCACGACGCGGCCGTGCTCATCACCAAAAACTTGAAATTCGATGTGATGAGGGTTGACGATGAACTTTTCAATGTAGACCTCGGGATTGCTAAAGGCTTTATCCGCTTCCAGGCGTGCCGCATGGTAGCCCTGCACCAGGCTTCCTTCATTGCTCGCGGCGCGCATGCCGCGTCCTCCGCCTCCGGCCACCGCTTTGATCATCACGGGAAATCCCACCTTGCGCGCGATCTTGATCGCCTCCTCCTCGCCGGCGACCGTGCCCTCGCTTCCCGGAGAAACCGGAACGCCGGCGTTGCGAGCGCAGTCGCGCGCAGAATTCTTGTCGCCCATTAGCCGAATGGCTGACGCCGAAGGACCAATGAACTTGATATTGCAACTCGCGCAGACCTCGGCGAAATGCGCGTTTTCAGCCAAAAACCCGTAGCCGGGATGAATCGCGTCGACGTCGGCGATCTCGGCAGCGCTGATGATTCGATCAATCTTCAGATAACTCTGGATGCTTGGCGCCGGTCCAATGCAGATCGCCTCGTCCGCCAACTGGACGTGCAGGCTCTCCAAATCAGGCTCGGAGTAGACCGCGACAGTTTGGATGCCGAGCTCTTTACAGGCTCGGATGATTCTGAGGGCGATCTCGCCGCGATTGGCGATCAGGATTTTTTTAAACATTGCTAGACGGTCAGCCAGCTCGCTAACGGAGGATCCGGTGCTGGCAGCGCTTTATCTATTTGACACGAAAAAGTGTCTCGCCGAACTGCACCGGCTTTCCATTCTCCGCCAGGACCTCGGCAACTACGCCCGAGATCTCGGCCTTGATCTCGTTCATCACCTTCATGGCTTCGATGATGCAGACGACGGTGTCAGGGGTGATCTCCTGGCCTGCGGTGACATAGGGAGGTGCATCAGGCGACGGTGCCGAGTAGAATGTGCCTACCATCGGCGACTTTATTTCCCTATGTGAGGCTTCGGGCGCAGCTCCTTCATTTGTGGTGGCTGCGGGCTGGGACGAGGGCCCGGCCGCCGCAGGCGCGGGGGCCGACACGGCGATGATCGAATCTGCATTCCTGGCACTACCTGTCTTGAGGGTGATCTTGAACCCCTCACGCTCCATCTTGAAGACGGACAAGCCGTTCTTTTTCATCAAATCGATCAATGTTCGAATCTCTTTAAGGTCCACAGGTGGCAACAATTGAGGGGTCAAGAGACTGTCATGATGCGTGCGGCGGGTCAAGAGATTCGGCAGGGAAGGCCCTTTACAAACCCGGTGCGATACAGCAGGTTTTGCCTTCCGCCCTATGTGGTTGCTTTTGCCCATTCTGCTTGTTCTTCATGTGGTCGTCTGTTTGCTGCTCGTCCTCGTTATCCTCATGCAGCTTCCGCGGAGCGAGGGGCTCGGCGCGGCTTTCGGGAGCGCGGTTACCGAGAATATTTTTGGGGCGCAAACGACCCATGTCTTGGCAAAGTTTACGGTCTGGCTCGGAGTGGCGTTCTTTGCCATAACTCTGTTTTTGGCCCTCGCCTACTCGCGCCGAGACGTCGGCCGAAGCCAGATTCAGCGCGAGCTGCTGAACAGCGCTGTGCCAGCGGCTTCACCGTCGCCCACTTCCAGTCCTGCACCGGCATCGAGTCCGGAGACGACGCCGGCTGCCGCCGGCACCCCTGCGTCCAGTCCGCCCGCTGCGGCGACTCCGGCGCCGGCGGCCCCTTAATTCCACCTTTCGCGCGAGCGATGAGGATCGCGAACTCTCCGGTATCTGCACGCGAGTTTCGCGCGAAGGCAAGTCGCCCGGTGGTGCTAGTTCCCACCATGGGGGCCCTCCATGCGGGCCACGCTGCTCTGATTCGCTATGCGCGGAAGCTCGCCGGAGCGAAGGGAAGCGTCGTTGTCTCGGTGTTTGTTAATCCCATTCAGTTTGGTCCGAACGAGGACTTCGGGAAATATCCGCGCTCCTGGAAGCGCGATTTGGATGTTTGCGAACGATCAGGTGCGGACATTGTTTTTCGTCCTTCCGTCGAACAGATGTATCCCGGCGACCGGTCCGTCTTCGTTGAAGAGAGTTCGCTTTCACGGTATTTGTGCGGCGCCTCACGGCCGGGCCATTTTCGCGGTGTGTGTACAGTCGTCGCGAAGTTGTTTCTGATTGTTCGGCCCGATGTGGCCATTTTCGGAGAGAAGGACTGGCAGCAGCTTGCGATCATTCGAAGAATGGTGCGTGATCTCGATTTTCCGATCCGGATTGTTGGTCATCCGACAGTTCGCGAGCGCGACGGTCTGGCGATGAGTTCGCGCAACGATTACCTGACACCCGAGGAGCGAACCGTGGCTCCTGGGATTTATGCTGCCCTGACGCTCGCGGGCGGCGCAACTCGGCCGATGGATATCTTGAAAGCGGGCCGGCGTTTGATTGAGCGGATTCCCGGAACGAGGATCGACTATCTGGAGCTCGTGGACGCCGAGACAATTGAGCCGGCGAGAAGCTTTTCTCGTCCATTACGCCTTGCTGTGGCGGTATTTCTCGGCAAAGCTCGCTTGATCGATAATATCGCAATTGCCGCGCGGACGTGACTTACGTTTCGCCTCCTGGAAACCGCTGTCGCCCTCGTAATTACCCCCTGCTGCCATGAGAGAATTCGATTGCGTTATCATCGGCAGCGGCATCGCGGGTCTCTCGTTTGCGCTCAAGGCGGCAAGAAAAGGGTCCGTGGCCCTCGTGACCAAGCGCCTGCTGGCGGATTCGAACACTGCCTGGGCGCAAGGGGGCGTTGCCTGTGTCGTCAGCGAAGAGGATTCGTTTGAGCTTCATATTCGCGACACGCTTGTCGCCGGTGCCGGACTTTGCAACGAAGAGGTAGTCCGAGCGGTGGTGACCGAGGGTCCCGCACGTATCGAGGAGCTTATCAAACTCGGAATGCATTTCGATGAGAGGCAACTGGCCGATGGCCATCGTGAACTCGACCTAGCTCGCGAGGGTGGACACTCCAAGCGCCGGGTGCTTCATTCCCAGGATTTCACCGGACTGGAAATTGAACGAACACTGATCAACCAGATCTCCGAGCACGCCGGTATCACCGTTTTCGAAAATCACATGGCTGTGGATTTTCTGACTACGGGCAAATTGGGTTACGCGATGCAGGATTGTTGCGTTGGAGTGTACGTCCTGGATGAGGCAAGCGGTCAGGTGGAAACTTTGCGCAGCGATGTCAATGTGCTCGCCACCGGCGGCTGCGGGAAAGTTTATCTGTATTCGACAAATCCCGATGTTGCCACCGGCGATGGAGTGGCGATGGCCTGGCGCGCTGGTGCCTTGATTTCCAATATGGAGTTTATCCAGTTCCATCCGACCTGTCTTTACCATGCCGAAGCGAAGTCGTTTCTTGTTTCGGAGGCAGTTCGTGGCGAAGGGGGCGTTTTGCTCGATGCAAAGGGTCGGCGCTTCATGGAGCACCATCATCCGCAAAAAGAACTGGCTCCTCGCGATATCGTTGCGCGCGCCATTGACGCGGAGATGAAACGAAGCGGAAGCAAGTGTGTGTTCCTCGATATCACGCAGAAGCCGGCTGAGTTTGTCCGCTCGCGTTTTCCATCCATCTACGAGACCTGCTTGCGCTACGGCATGGACATTACCGCCCAACCAATTCCCGTTGTTCCCGCCGCGCACTATCAATGCGGAGGCGTCAAAACCGATCTGAATGGGGAGACCAGCCTGCGCGGGCTTTATGCCATCGGAGAGGTTGCCTGCACGGGTTTGCACGGGGCCAATCGCCTGGCAAGCAATTCCCTGCTGGAAGGTCTCGTGCTCGCGCATCGAGCGTCGGAAAAATCGATGCGCAATCGCAGGCCGCGCGTCGAATTTGATCTTCCCGAGTGGCGACCGGGCCAAGTTCAGGACTTGGACGAATTCGTCGTCATCTATCACAACTGGGACGAAATCCGCCGGCTTATGTGGGACTACGTCGGGATCGTTCGCACCGACAAGCGGCTCCATCGCGCAGCCACGCGTCTGCGTAACTTGCATGCAGAGATTCAGGAATTCTATTGGAACTTCAAGGTCTCGACCGAGCTGCTCGAGCTGCGCAATTTGGTTACGGTTGCTTCCTTGATCGTTGATTGCGCAATCAGTCGCCGCGAGAGTCGTGGCTTGCACTACACATTGAACTACCTCGATAGCGACGCGCGCTTCCTCGGCGATACCACCATGCGCCGGACATGAGCCTTATGTTTTCAGTTGCGGGCGCGCAGCTTAGCGGCCATAGTAGGCGCCCCAGAGCAGCATTGGTATGAGACTCGCCACCGCTATATCAGCTGTATTTTTCGTGACTGCTATCCTACGAGCTTCCGAAGCGCAGTCACCCATTTCCTCGAGCACAGACTTTCAAAAAGCGGCCATGCGACTTCGCGAGAATGCCCTCCTGAAACTCGAGCCGCAAGTTGTCGCCGGAACGAACTTCCGATCGGGATTCAATCGTTATCCATGGAAGCGCGGTATCGTGACAACAGTTTTCTGGGTCGGGGAGCGCCCAACAGCTAACAACCCCGTTCCAAATTATAAGAGCTCGTGGGATCCTCGCTGGGCGCAGAACTACGGGGGTTTGGACAATCCGGATCCAACCTATCGCCGAAACTTTATTCCCGCCAAATTCGTTCCGCGGCAGAACCCCTTCTATATTGCGCTTCCCTATAATGATGTCACTCGCGGGACGACGAAGTCCGAAGCGCGCCGAGCCATTCCCTGGTTCAAACAGACTTTCGAGCGGCCCGGAAAGAGCGTGCTGAAGGGTCGCTGGCTGGCGGTGCGGCGTGGCAACCGTATTTGCTATGCTCAGTGGGAGGACTGTGGACCATTTAGAACGGACCACTGGCAGTATGTTTTCGGAAATCAAAGGCCGCTGCCGAATTTGAACCAAGGCGCTGGTTTAGACGTGTCGCCGGCAGTGCGGGATTACCTCGGCATGCGTGGCAAAGATGTCTGTGATTGGAAATTCGTGGAGGCTCGCGATGTCCCACCGGGACCATGGACCAAATACGGCGACAACAACACCTTCGTGTTGCAGCGCCGGGGGGTTAACCTGTTCCTGGTAGACCGCAATAACGCCTTTGGCATGAGGAAGCGCCTCGATTAGGCATCTTCTTTTTCTCTTAACCTAATTTTCGATCTACATCTGCCGTGGAATCGGGCGGAGAGGCCAGTGCCTTTTCGAAGCGAGCTAACCAAGGAGCGCAAGAATGGATTTTGCTGCTTCTTCAGGCGCAACCGCGCGCATACAGCGAAAGTCCAGCGGGCACTCGCGGAGAAAGCACGGACTGCATTCCACTTGATGGCGAAGGACGGTGCTGCGCGGTGAACGCGGACCAGTGAAGCGCGGTTCAGTCGAGCCGAATACGGCTACAAGCGGGACGCCAAAGCCGTCGGCGAGATGCATTGTTCCGGTGTCGTTGGTGAGGAGAACTCGGAACTTTAAAAGCCGCTCGATGAGCTCGGCGAGCGAAGTCTTGCCGGTGAGATTTTCTACATCGCCCTGAAACCCATCCAAAATTTCCGCGGCTATGCGGCCGTCGCTCTGCGTGCCGACAATCACCCACGAGCAGGCAACTTCACCCGAAACGAGTTCCATCGTTTTGCGAAAGCGCTCCGCTGGCCAGCCCATACTCTGCTCCCGGACAAATTCCGAGGGGTAACGCTTTCGCTCGGTGCGTAGTGACCTACTGACGGTGAAGGCGGTAGGTTGGCCCCGCACGCCTTCGATGTGCCAATAACGGTCTGCGTGATGTTTTGGTCGGGCAGCTTTCTTCTTCTGTGGCTCGTCAATTATTTGGGTGAGCAACATTGCCCGAGAGTGTCCGCGAAATCCTACTCTGCGAGGAATGGCGGCAAGCCACGCTTCCGCGGCGCTGCGGAAAGAGTTCGGGAGAAGAATGGCCGCATCAAAGCGACCGCGTAGCCGCACTGCAATGGCCAGCACCGAATCCGCGTCGCCGAAGGGGATCACTTCATCGATCTCAGAAATCGACTTCCAAAATGCTTCAAGTTTTGCCGGAGTGAGCAGCGAGAGCCGAGCATCCGGGCGACCATGCTTGAAAGCGCGCACCGTATTCTGGCTCATGACGGCGTCGCCAAGCCAATTTGGCGAGCGAACAACGAAGCGATAGGGAAATAGCTGGGACGCCTCGGTGCCCGGCGGCAAGTAGATCCCGTGCTTTTGCTTTCCGAGAAGGAGATGCGGCCACGGAGTCTTCCAGCGGTTGTGCACCCAGAACCAATCAGCCGGTGACTGACGAATCTGCCGCTCGAGCACGGCATTAATATCCGCGGTGAGCCGTTCGGGATTTGCCGGGTCATAGGGAATCTCTTCCTCAACAACCACCCGCCATCTGGCAAAGCCGGAAGTATAAACTGCGCTCGGTATCACCGCAGCATTCGTGCGGATCGCCAGCGTGGCGGCCAAAGGCGATGTCGAACATAATCGATTGAAGAACGGCATCCAAATTCCTCCGTGGCCGGCGCTTTGGTCGACCAGGACTCCCACCGAGCCAGGCGCTCGCAGAAGGGCAATGGCAGCTTCGAACCCCTTTTTGCAATCGAAGGTCTGCACGCCCAGTCTGCGCCGGTGTCGATTGATCAGCTCATCGAGATGTGGGTTGCGCAACGCCTGGTAAACAGTTCCGAACCTCGTCTCAGGACGTCGGAAGGCGGCCTGAGCATAGAGTTCCCAATTGCCCATGTGGGAGATCGCGAGGACCACTCCTCGGCCGTTGAGAATATTCCTCTTGATTCCCTCGCTATTTTCGAGCGAGGCAATCCGCAGGATGGTTTCGGTGGGAAGCGCAGCAATTTTGAATGCACAGACGCCATTCGCGCCGAGGGTGATAAAATGGCGTAAGGTCAGGCTGCGGAGTTGCGCGCCGGTCAGATCCGCAAATGCGGCGGAGAGATTTTCCCTTGCGAGTTTGCGGTAGCGCGGCAGGATCGCCCAGAGCGCGGCGCCAAGCACTTGGCCAAGCAAAAAGCAGACCGCAAGAGGAAGATGACGGATCACAGTAATGGCGCCCAGCGCAAGCCAGTAAGTCAGCCGATCCAACATGCAGAAAAGAGTGCCCAAACTTAGCAACCCGGCCGTCGCATCGGAAGGAATTTCCATTGGCCCCGGTTCGACCGTGGGAATCCTCGGCGGTGGGCAGCTCGGACGCATGTTTGGAATTGCGGCCCGCCGAATGGGCTATCGCGTCCACGCTTTCGAGCCGCACCCCGATAGCCCGGCGGGACAGATTAGCGACCTCGAAGTCAATGCTTCCTACGGTGACTTTGCCGCGCTCGAGCGATTTGCTCGAGAAGTGGATGTCATCTCCTTCGAGTTTGAAAATATTCCTCTCTCTGCGATTAGGGAAGTCGCGAAAATCCGGCCGCTGCGCCCACGCGGCGAGGTCTTGCACATCTGCCAGAACCGTGAAAGGGAAAAGGCATTCCTGCGCGAGCATGGGTTTCCCCATGCGCCCTTCGCCGTCGCCGAGTCACCGGAGGGATTGCGCGCGGCGCTCGACCTTATCGGGACGCCCTCTGTGCTCAAGACAGCCGATTTCGGATATGATGGAAAGGGCCAATTGAAGCTCGAGGGAGACGTCGATGTTGAAAAGACTTGGGGGCGCTTCCACTCCGGACGGGGCGTGCTTGAGCAATGGATCCGCTTTCAAGCTGAGCTGTCGGTGGTGGTGGCACGGGGTCTGGACGGTCAGATGCTGGCTTTCCCGCCGGCGGAAAATTTGCATCGGCGACACATTCTCGACATCTCAATCGTGCCGGGGCGATTTCCGAAAGCAATTGCCGACGAGGCTATTCGCCTCGCCTGCGACATCACTGCATCTCTTGACGTGGTTGGACTGCTGGCGGTTGAATTTTTTCTTACGCAGGACTCACGATTGCTCGTCAACGAGCTGGCGCCTCGTCCGCACAATTCGGGCCACTATACTTTCGATGCGTGCGTCACCAGCCAGTTTGAGCAACAGCTTCGCGCGGTTTGCGGGCTCCCGCTGGGCTCAACAACATTGCTGAGCCCGGTCGTGATGTGGAACCTTCTTGGACATCTTTGGAAAAGCGAAGAGCCCGATTGGAACGTGATCTTATCCGAACCGCTGGCCAAGCTCCATCTCTATGGAAAGCGGGAAGCCCGCCCCGGAAGAAAGATGGGTCATGTCTCGGTACTCGCGGAAGTGGAAGAAGCTCTTGCTTTGGTCGAGACTTTCAGGAGGAGGCTCGAACAGTGAGTTCTTCACGATGAACTCCCGTGTTGTCAGGACAAGGCTGCCAGTGCGCGTGCTTGCCGCGGCTTTCCTCCTCGGCCTTTTTCTTATCGGTTTCCTCGTCCTCGCCATTTGGCAGAGCGGGTCTGCCATCGAGAAGGCTCGCATGACCGGCAGGGTCGTGGCCAAGGAATTCATTCCCGCCTCAGAACAGCAGGTGA
Source organism: Terrimicrobiaceae bacterium (assembly GCA_035539295.1). GTDB lineage: Bacteria > Verrucomicrobiota > Verrucomicrobiia > Chthoniobacterales > Terrimicrobiaceae > DASTFP01. Next base: position 9,326 of record DATLIT010000107.1, read on the forward strand.
CCATTGACCGCAAAGGCGCACTTAGCGCCGGAGAATCTTCGGGTGAATACATCCTGACCGTCGAGGTGGCCACTGATGAAAAAAGGACGAAAAAGCCGTATGATGTCTGGGTGAACAAAAAACGCTACGAAGCTGTGAAGATCGGCGATGCTTTCGACGTCGGACCGTATCTGGTGCGGGAATAAAAAATGAACGCCTTTCCAAGCTCGCTGTCTCAGGATGTAAATACCCTCTCAATCATTCCTCTTCGGTATTTCCCATGAGTATTCTCGCACAGCAAACAAATAATCAGGTCCAGGAGGCACGCCAATGGGTCGAGCCGCTCGTTTTAGAAGTTGGCAAGGTCGTTGTTGGCCAAAGGAAGCTTGTTTATCGTTTGCTCACGGGACTTCTGTGCAACGGCCATGTCTTACTTGAGGGGGTGCCCGGTCTGGCCAAGACGCTTACCGTGCGAACGCTCGCGGCGTGCATCCGAACCGGCTTTCAGAGGATCCAGTTCACACCGGACCTTCTTCCCGCCGACCTCATTGGCACGCTGATCTATAATCCGAGGGATGGTGAATTTACGACCAAACTCGGCCCAATTTTCTCCAATCTCATTCTGGCGGACGAGATCAACCGCGCGCCAGCCAAGGTTCAGAGTGCTCTGCTCGAAGCTATGCAGGAGCGCCAGGTCACTATTAGCGACACTAGCTATCCGCTCTCCGATCCTTTCCTGGTCCTGGCAACGCAAAATCCGATCGAGCACGAAGGAACCTATCAACTTCCCGAGGCCCAGCTCGACCGCTTCATGCTTAAGGTAAATGTTGGCTATCCGACACGCGAGGAAGAGCGTGAAATCCTTGATACCATGGCCACCTCTGCACCGGTCCTCAGTGTTCAGCCGATCGTCTCGCCTGAGGAAATCGTTCACGCGCGGAGCGTGGTTAATTCTATCTATGTGGATGATCGCATCAAGGAGTATATCGTCAATGTCGTCTGGGCGACGCGCGATCCGGCGGCCTACAAGCTTAAGCTCGAGGGGATGATTCGCTTCGGCGCTTCCCCACGAGCGACCATCTACCTGACCCTGGCCGCCAAGGCCCAGGCTTTCATCGCTGGCCGCGGGTATGTGACGCCGCAGGATGTCAAATCGATCGGACTTGATGTGCTTCGTCACCGCATCGGAGTAAGCTACGAAGCTGAAGCCGAATCGGTTACGAGTGAGATGATTGTGGAAAAGATCTTCGCGGGACTGCCGGTTCCCTAGACGGCTCGTCTGGAGCTTTGTTTTCCCTTTGCTACGCGGCTGCTTCGAGTGACGGCCCTGCTGATCTGATTTCCTGTTGCCTCCTGTTATGAATCGAGACCCACGCGAGATCCTGAAAAAAATCCGCCATCTCGAGCTGCGCACGCGACGACTCGTTAATGCGTCGTTCTCCGGACGCTATCATAGCGTCTTCAAAGGGCGCGGAATGAACTTCGAGGAGGTTCGGGAATACACACCGGGTGATGAAATCCGTAGCATCGATTGGAATGTCACTGCACGGATGAACGCAGCCTACGTGAAAAAGTTTACCGAGGAGCGGGAACTAACGGTGATGCTCCTTGTGGATGTCAGCGCGTCGGGCAGCTTTGGCAGTGTTGAGCTTAGCAAGCGGGAGTTGGCTGCGGAGGTCGCGGCCATCCTTGCATTTAGCGCTGTCAACAATAGCGACAAAGTCGGACTTCTGCTCTTCTCCGAGGATGTCGAGCTGTTCATTCCCCCGAAGAAGGGACGCCTGCACACACTGCGGTTGATCCGCGAAATGCTCTATTTCGAGCCCAAAGGGCGGCGAACAAATCTCAACACAGCGTTGGATTATTTGAACAAAGTCATCCCTCGCCGCGCCGTCGTATTTCTTATTTCCGATTTCCTGGCTCCGGACTATGGCAAGTCTCTCTCCGTCGTCGGCCGCCGCCACGATGTTGTGGCTATGCCTGTGTTCGATCCCGGCGAGGAACGGCTTCCAAATGTAGGCTTGGTGACCTTCGAAGATGCCGAGACCGGCGAGCAGATCGAGATCGACACCTCGAACTCCTCGGTTCGCAATGCCTTCGCTGCACAGGAGGAAGGCCGGCGCAAAACTCTTTACAAGCTCTTTGGCTCGCGAGGAATCGATTTCGTGCCGCTCGGCACCGACAAAGATTATCTGGTGGGGCTGCGAAGCTTTTTTGAGCGTCGAGAAAGAAGATTGACCGCCGCATGATGCCTCCGACAACCCAAGCGACTCCGGCACCGATCCACGACATTGCTGGGCCGGTTTGGTTTTTTCCATACCCGGCTTGGATGGTTGTGGCCGCCGGGCTCGCCTTTCTCGCGCTCGTGGGCGTCCTGTTCTGGTTCACGCGGCGCAAACGACCGACTCCGGTGCTCACCGCGCGTGAGCGGGCGCTCGCGGCCTTGCGCGAACTGCGCGGCGAAACGTCGGAGGCCGATCCGTATGATTTCGGCGTTCGCGTTTCTGATACCTTGCGCACCTACATTCGTGATCAACACGGCCTTGACGCCGTCACCCGAACGTCGATGGAGTTTTTCGAAGTCTTGCGCGACAATGCCGCCTTTAGCCACAACGAGAAGGCCGCTATTTCAGAGTTCCTCGAATCAGTTGATTTGCTCAAGTACGCGCGGCAATCTGCCGGCGCGGACGAGATCCAAGTTCTGCTCGAGATCGCCGAGCGGGTCGTGCGC
>DATLIT010000108.1:0-6105 GCA_035539295.1 Terrimicrobiaceae bacterium
GGCGCGCGAATTGTTTTCTTGTTGATGAGAGCCTTAACCTCCTCGACGCGTGCGACCGCTTGATCGAACTGCGCCTTGACGCTGTCGTAATCCGCCTCCGAACTCACGCGACTCTTAAGCAAGTTCTCCTGCCGCGCCAGATTCGCCTGGGCGAGCCGCATCTGGGCTTCTGCCGAACGGAGCTGCGCCAACTCCTGGCTCACCTCTAATTGAACCAACAGATCACCTTCCTTTACCGTGTGTCCAGATTCGAAAGCGATCTTTTGCACGATTCCCGGCTCGTCTGTGCTTACGGTCACGCCTTGGACCGCCGCGGTGGACCCGACCGCCCTTAAGGAAGGCACCCACTCCTCTTCCTTCGCAACGACCGAGGTTACCGACTCAGGCGGCGGAGAGAAATTCGCGTGTTCCGCGATCGCCTTTCGCACCTGAAAGAACTTGATCCCGCCAAGGGCGAAAACAATGGCGACACCGGCGAGAAACGCCACCACGATGACTACTGCTTTCTTCATGAATTAGAATGGCCGCACCGCTCGGAGAAAGCCTTTTGAGTTTTTCGTAATAACGCCACCAGCTGGCTCTGCTCCCGAGCGCTCAACGCCGAAAGTATGCCTTCCGTCCAGCGGACCAAAAGTGGCTGCACTTTGTGGAGAAGCTCACGCCCCTTCGAAGTGATCTTCACACACGAGGCCCTCCGATCGCGAACATCATCAGTCCGCTGCACGAAGCCCGCCTTTTCGAGCGTATCCAATAAGCCGGTGATTGTGGCCCGGCTTACGCTAGCGTGTTCAGCCAGCTCTGAGGAACGCATGTTTCCATTCTCTGAATTGTCCAACAAAACCAGAACGATTAACCGCGCCTGATTAAGACCATGCCGCGCAAGAAAAGTCGCCTCCCCTTGAGAGACCACGTCTCCCGTGTGCAGGATATTCAAAAAGAGCTGGCAAATCGAGGGATCCGCCCCCGGCACCCGCGCAGCGGCCGCTTGTAGGCACTCGTAACGCGGAACTTCCTTCAGTAGTAAATAGGGCACCTACCAAATTGAATGCGACCGTTATTAAGTCAACAAATAATCAGGCGCCTTATTATCACCATGGCGTTCCTTTGGTGCGAGGAAGGTGCGTGAATCGGCGCGCGTCTCGCCAGCTGCTGTGCTCAGCAACAGTGGCGGCGACTTTTCCGCGGCTTCGCGCTAGACGACGACAAGATCTACTTCCGGCAACTCCGCCAGCATGCGCTCATAAAGCGTAGGTTGAAATCGATCCAATAGATGGCGGCGACCAGGACGCCCAAGAACAACGTGAGTGATCCCATATTCCCGCGCGAAAGCGATGAGGGCACTGGCCACGTTTTCGTGTTTGAGGGAGATAACCAGGCCGCCCATCTTTTGCGCTGTCTCCAAAGTGTCGGCGATATGACGTTGGGCCGCTGCGTCGATACGAACGGCAGATTCTCTCGGCGTCCGGACGTAGACAGCGTACCACTCCGCGTTCAGCTGGGCAGCGAGGCGCGCCGTCTTCCGTAACAGCCGAGCAGGATCGGGCCCGAGGCTGCTAATAGCCACCATGACTTGCCCAAAAGCACTGACTCTCTTTTCGAAGTCCTCTGTGTTTCGTTGCTGCCGGTCGAGAAAGTTGGCCGTCTCTGCCAGCGTCATTTCCCGGAGGCGCGTGAGATTTTTTTGAGTGAAGAAATTGGCCAAGGCTGCCTTGATGCGCTCCTGAGGGTAGATTTTGCCGGCGCGGAGGCGTTCTAGCAGGTCTTCGGCGGGCAAGTCTATATTCACGATCTGATCAGCTTGCGCCACGATTTCGTCGGGCACGCGTTCCTTCACGCGCACGCCAGTTGCCTCCTCGACAAAATTATAAAGTGACTCGAAGTGCTGGATATTGACCGTTGTGATTACGTTGATACCAGCGCGCAGGAGATCCTGGATGTCTTCATAGCGCTTGCGATTCGGACTGTCGGGCGCGTTGGTATGAGCGAGCTCATCAACGAGAGCTACGGTCGGCTTTCGGGTGATGACGGCGTTGACGTCCATCTCGCTTAACGAAATTCCGCGGTAAGTGAGTAGACGCGGCGAAACGAGTTCGAGATCGCCAATTTGTGCAATAGTCTCGGGGCGCTCGTGCGGTTCGACATAGCCGATGACAACGTCGACGCCCCGCTCCTTCAGGCGGTGCCCTTCCCTGAGCATCGCGTAGGTTTTTCCGACTCCAGGGCACGCGCCAAGGTAGACTTTCAGCTTCCCGAGTTGCTGACGGCGAATGATGGAGAGAAAATCATCCGCCGTCGGTCGTGTCAGGGAAGCATCCATTCTTGAGCACGCTTACGTAGAAAAGCCGGCGTTGAGCGTGTCTGTGGGTGATCTCGCCGGCCACACAATTTTCAGAAGGGTCGCTCGCACCGCCTAATTCGCGCCGTCTAAGGCAAGATTGAGCTTAAGAACATTGACGCCGGGTTCACCGAAAATGCCCAGGGAACGTTGATCTGTCGCCTTCGCGATAGCGCTCTTGACGGCGGCGAGATCAAGCCCGCGTTCTCGGGCGACCCGCGGCGCTTGCAAATCAGCGTTTCTCAAGCTGATGTGGGGGTCGAGTCCGCTGCCGCTCGCCGTGACCGCGTCTCCTGGAACAAGCGCGTCGGCGGCAAGCCCATTTTCGGCGCGGTATAACTCGACCCGCGGCTTCACGGCATCGATCAACTTTTGAGAAGTTGGTCCAAGATTTGATCCGCTAGAACTTGTCGCATCGTAACCATTGGCACCGGCCGCCGACGGTCGGGAATGGAAATACTTCGCGCCGCTGAAGTTCTGTCCGAGAAGTTCCGAGCCGAGAATCCGGCGGTCCTTGCTCTCAATGAGGCTTCCATTGGCTTGGCGAGGGAAGAAGAGTTGTCCGGCGCCGAAGATGATCAGCGGAAAGGCACCGCACAGCAGGACGGCGAAGACAAGCGTCGCACGAATGGAAACGAGAACTTCGTTGAGGAAAGTTTTCATGGTTTTCTTAACTAAGCGAGGTGGAAAGCAACGACGATCAGATCGATCAGCTTGATGCCGATGAACGGCACAATGATCCCGCCCAAGCCGTAGATGAGAAGATTACGCTGCAAAATCTTCGCCGCGCCTAAAGGGCGAAATTTCACACCCCTTAATGCGAGCGGGATCAGCAGAATGATGATGATCGCGTTGAAGATGACGGCGCTAAGAATAGCGCTCTGCGGAGAGGCGAGACGCATCACATTCAGTGGCGCAATCTCAGGAAACGTTCCGAGAAGCATTGCCGGGATGATCGCGAAATACTTCGCGACGTCATTGGCAATGCTAAAGGTCGTGAGCGCACCGCGCGTGATGAGGAGCTGTTTGCCAATTTCGACCACTTCGATGAGCTTCGTGGGGTTCGAATCGAGGTCGACCATGTTGCCCGCCTCCTTGGCGGCCTGCGTGCCGGTGTTCATGGCGACCCCAACGTCAGCCTGGGCGAGAGCTGGCGCGTCGTTGGTGCCGTCGCCGGTCATCGCGACGAGATGCCCTGCCTCTTGCTCTTTGCGGATGAGGGCAAGCTTTTGCTCCGGCTTGGCCTCGGCCAAAAAGTCATCAACTCCCGCTTCCTTGGCGATCGCCGCGGCTGTGAGCGGGTTGTCGCCCGTGATCATGATCGTGCGGATACCCATCGCGCGAAAGCGCTCAAAGCGATCTGCAAGGCCGCCTTTGACAATGTCCTTGAGCTGGATGGTGCCAAGGACCTTTTCGTGAGTGGCGACCACGAGTGGTGTGGCGCCCATTTCAGAGATCCCCCTGACATCCCTCTCGACGGCCTCAGGAAGCTTCCCGTTCACGTAATGGCGGATCGCGTCGACCGAACCTTTGCGATAGCTGATGCCATCAAGATCGAGGCCGCTCATGCGGGTCTGCGCCGTGAAAGGGACAAAGTTCGCGTGCGGCATTTCGCGGAGCTCGCGTCCCCGAAGGCTGAATTTTTCCTTTGCCAGAACGACAATGCTGCGACCCTCGGGCGTTTCATCGGCCAAGGAAGAGAGTTGGGCCGCCCCGGCCAGCTCCTCTTGGGTTACACCCGGGGCTGCGATGAAGGCGGTGGCCTGCCGATTCCCCAGCGTAATCGTTCCTGTCTTGTCCAGGAGGAGCACGTCGACATCGCCAGCCGCTTCGACAGCACGCCCGCTCATCGCGAGGACATTCTTTTGCACAAGACGGTCAATGCCCGCGATACCGATGGCGCTGAGCAAACCGCCAATGGTCGTCGGGATGAGACAAACGAGCAAGGCAACGAGGACGGTGATCGAGAAATCAACACCCCCAAAGAAGCCGAACGCCTTCAGCGAAATGAGGACAACAAGGAAAATGATCGTCAGCGCGGAGAGCAGAATCGTCAGTGCGATTTCATTTGGTGTCTTTTGTCGCTTCGCGCCTTCGACCAGTCCAATCATCCGGTCGAGAAAAGTTTCACCCGGATTCGAGGTAATGCGAACCTTAATGATATCGGAGAGGACGCGCGTGCCGCCAGTCACGGCGCTGCGGTCGCCTCCAGCCTCCCGCACGACCGGGGCGGATTCGCCGGTGATGGCGGATTCATCTACCGTCGCGGCGCCCTCGATGACCTCGCCGTCACCCGGGATGACTTCTCCCGCCTTGACCACGACGAGATCGTTCTTGCGCAACTGCTCGGACGCGACCTTCTCGATGGTATCTCCTTTGATGCGGTTCGCGAACGTCTGCGTGCGCGCCTTCCGCAAAGAGTTAGCCTGTGCTTTTCCTCGGCCCTCGGCCATGGCCTCGGCAAAATTGGCGAAGAGGACCGTGAACCAAAGCCACAGTGCAATCTGCACAAGAAATCCGAACGGCGCACCCTGAGTTCCCGTGAAGATGAGGACGGTGGTAACGACGGCTCCCACCTCGGTGACGAACATCACCGGGTTCTTAAGCATCGTCACGGGATTGAGTTTCTTGAAAGATTCTCCGATGGCGGGCACGATAATAGTGGGATCGAAGATGGACTGAGTCTTAGCGGCCATTGTCTGATGAAAGGTTGATTGTTGATGATTTATGCATGGCGAACGTTAGAAGAGCTTTCCGGCATGCATTAGGAAGTGTTCAATGATCGGCCCGAGGACAAGGGCGGGAAAATAAGTCAACGCGCCAACAAGCAGCACGGTGCCTATGAGCAGAATGGTAAAAAGCGAACCCGAAACCGGGAACGTGCCGGGTCCGGCGGGAATGAGCTTCTTGCGAGCGAGCGATCCTGCCAGCGCCAGAATCGGGACGATCATCGCAAAGCGCCCAAAGAGCATCGTGAGCCCGAGCGTCGTGTTATACCATGGAGTGTTCGCGCTCAAGCCGGCGAAGGCGCTTCCATTGTTACCAGTGCAGGAGCTGTAAGCGTAGAGGATCTCGGCAAAACCATGTGGGCCGCTGTTGTTTGTCCCGTCGCTCAATGATCCGTCAGCGCCAAGCGGTCCCCACTTGCTCATGGAAGCCCACGCCGAGAAACCAAGCAGCGAAAAAGCAAGGATTAGGATCACGAATGAGGCCATCTTAACATCGTAGGGCCCGATTTTCTTTCCGAGAAACTCCGGGGTGCGTCCAACCATGAGACCGGCGATGAAGACGGCAATCACCACATAGATAAGCATGCCATAGAGGCCTGCGCCGACACCGCCGAAGACCACTTCGCCCAGCTGGATATTCAAAAGCGGAATCAATCCTCCCAACGGGGTGAACGAATCGTGCATCGAGTTGACCGCCCCGCACGAAGCGTCGGTTGTAACCGTGGCGAAGAGCGCAGAGTTGAAGATGCCGAAGCGCACCTCCTTGCCCTCCATGTTGCCGTCCGCGGGATCAACGCCAAGTTTAGCAAAGTTCGGATTGCCCGCGGCTTCACCCTGCCAACAGATGAGCACCCCAGCGAAGAAGATGACAAACATCGCCGCCCAGACCGCCCAGCCGTGACCCTGGTTCTTGACTGTGCGACCAAGATACCAGGTGAGGCCGCTGGGAATTGCAAAGATCGATAGCATTTGCAGAAAGTTCGAGAGAGGCGTCGGATTCTCAAAGGGATGCGCGGCATTAGCGTTGACATAGCCGCCACC
>DATLIT010000109.1:0-2958 GCA_035539295.1 Terrimicrobiaceae bacterium
CACGCGAGTCGAGGTTCCTTTCCACACAGTCGACGAAGTAGAGTCGAAAGATGTAATGCTTGCCGTCTCGCAGAATCTCGATGCTGTCGCCATCACTGTGTGAGCCCTCGTGATATTCGCAGCCGGTCAGTTTCTCCCAGCTTTGCGCAAGCAACGGCGAGACGACCAGTGCCCAGACCAGGGCTAAGCCCAATCGCCGCATCTTACATCGAAGGGCGCGAGAGCGTGAGTTCGACAGCTTTGGGCCAGATCTCGCTGATATTGCCCTCGTGACGAATCGTTACCTCCGGCAAGTCATCGTGCTCCGTCGGTCCATTGTTGATAATGGCGTAGGGGACGCCGCGCCGTGCCGCCGCAAGTGGAACCGCGGCGGCAGGATAGACGGAAAGAGTTGAACCAAGTGCAACCACCGCGTCGCAATTCATGGCCGCGATCTCGGCGGCCGTTAACGTCTTCGAGTCAAGATCCTGTCCAAAACTGATAGTTGCCGACTTAAGCCATCCCGAACAATACCGGCAACACGGAGGCCGTGTCGTCGCGGCGAATGCATCGAAGAGCGGCTGCGGCTCAAAACGCCTTTTGCAAGTAAGGCATTCAATCCATCGATTCGTCCCATGCAGTTCGATGACGAGCTCTTCGGAAAGTCCCGCCTTTTGATGAAGCCCATCGATATTTTGGGTAACGACCGCCAGCAGTTTTCCAGCCTCGTGCAGGCTGACGATGGCGCGGTGCGCAACGTTCGGTTCCGCATCCCGCATTGAGGGCCATGACTCGAGTTTGTAATCCCAGTATTCAACGCGAGCCTCGTCCGAGCTGAGGAACTCGGCAAAATAAACTGGACGCCGGGTCTTCCAAATTCCCTGAGGTCCACGAAAATCCGGTATCCCGCTGCTCGTCGAAATACCGGCGCCCGTAAAAACCAAAAGCCGCTCCGCGCGATGAAGAAAAGCGAGGAGATCTTCCATTTGCTTCGATCGAACATCGGCGGGGTTTCCGCCTCAACCTAAAGAAAAGCGTCGAGAAACCGGGCTGTGCAGGCAGCGCTATTGGACGCGCGCGAGGGAGCGTAATGGCGCTTCAATGCATTCGCGCGACGTCATCCTGGCAGCGGGTTAGAACAGCATTAGGGCAGGGTTCTCGATCAATTTGCGAAGAGTTCCCAAGTATTCGGCTCCGACGGCTCCGTCGACGACGCGGTGATCGCCGCTCAGCGAAACGCTCATGCGCTCGCCGACGACAATCTCGCCTTTGGCATTGACGACTGGCTTTTTCACGATCGCTCCAACCGCCAATATGGCTGCTTGGGGAGGATTGATAATGGCGAAGAACTGCTCGATGCCATAGGCACCTAAAGTCGAGAGGGTGATGGTGCCACCTGCATATTCTTCGGGTTTAAGTTTCTTATCTCGTGCGCGCTTGGCGAGGTCTTTGACGGTTGCGCTGATCTCCTTAAGCGAGAGCTTGTCAGCGTTTCTGATCACCGGCGTGACCAGTCCTTCATCGACAGCGACGGCGACGGAAATGTTCACACTGCCATACTGGATGATGGCATCTCCCGCCCAGGAAGCATTGATGTAGGGATGCGAGCTGGCCGCCCGGGCAACGGCGAGCAAGACAAAGTCATTGATCGTCAGCTTGGGCAACCCGGCTGCTTCGTTCGCGCTGTTGAGTTCTTTGCGCAGGCGCATTAACGAGCCCGCATCAACTTCGATCGAAAGATAGAAGTGGGGGAGCTGTGTCTTGCTCTCCAGCAGGCGCTGGGCGATGACTCGCCGCATGCCCGTGAGCGGGACACGCTTGTCACCCTCGCCCGCGGCAGCCTGGATCTTCGGAGCGGCCGCTGGCGCAGCAGGTGCCGGAGCGGCAGCGGCTGGAGCCGCGCCCTCCTCGGGGATGTCCTTAGCAACAATGCGCCCGCCTGGCCCGGAACCCTGGATCCCGTCAAGACCGACTCCACGCTCGGCCGCGATTTTCTTCGCGAGTGGCGAAGCCTTTGCCCGCGCTCCGCTCGGGGCGGCCGGTGCGGGCGCTGCGGATGGCGGAGCCGCTTTGCTCTCCGCCGGTTGTGCAGTCGGAGCCGCCTCCGCCTTTGCAGCCGGTGCCGCGTCTGCGCCATCCGGCGATTCACCCTCAGCCAGGATCAACGCGATCTTCTCTCCGACTTTGGCGACGCCTCCGTCGGCCACGTAGATCTCTTTGAGAACGCCATCATCAAATGCCTCCATTTCCATCGTCGCCTTGTCGGTTTCGACCTCGGCGAGGATGTCCCCGGTCTCTATGGTGTCACCCTGTTTCTTTTTCCAACGCGCGATGGTTCCTTCGACCATCGTGTCGCTCAGCTTGGGCATGGTGATGATAGGCATACGATTTTGAGGGGTTCAGACCACGATCAGCAAACCTCGAGCACTTTCGAGACGACCCTTTGTGGGGTGGGCAACTGGAGGGGTTCCACCGCCGGGGAATAGATCGCCGGGGCGTCGAGCGATCCTACGCGCCGCACCGGAGCATCGAGTTCGTCGAAGGCGTTCTCCATGATGATCGTGGAAATTTGAGAAGAGACGCCGCAAAAGCCCTTGTTTTCATCCACCAAGACGGCGCGATGAGTCTTCCGCACGGAATTGAGAACGGCGTCCTGATCGAGCGGACGGATCGAGCGCAAATCGACCACCTCCGCGTTGATTTTGTGCTCGGCTTCCAGGATCTCCGCGGCCTTCAGGGCAATAAGAACTGACCGCCCGTGGGCGATCAAGGAAACATCGGTGCCCTCACGCTTTACATCCGCGACGCCCAGCGGAATGAGGTATTCTTCCTCAGGCACCTCGCCCCGCTCGCCATAGAGAAGTGTGTTCTCCATAAACATCACCGGATCGTTGTCGCGAATCGATGACTTCATCAGCCCCTTGGCATCGTAAGCTGTCGCTGGACAGACGACTTTGAGCCCTGGAATAGCCGCAAACC
>DATLIT010000110.1:0-4039 GCA_035539295.1 Terrimicrobiaceae bacterium
AACGATGATCTTGCCGCCCGACACTTTGCTCAGGGATCCCGGATCGCTTGCCAGTTGCGCACCGCCCACCGAATCGTTGCTTGGTCGGACATTGCTCAACTCTCCTCCATCGCCCGTAAAGCTGGCGGCGGTCAGCTTGCCCGTCACGCTCAGATCACCACCGATTTGCGCGCCACCCTCGACTATGAGAGCACCTCGAACGGATAACGGGCCGCTAAACTTCGCGTTGCCAGCGACATCCAATCTGGCCGCCGGATTTCCCGTTCCAATCCCGACGTTGCCATTGTGGTCAATAAGCATTCGCAGGGTCGGGGCAGCAGCTCCTGCGTTTGTTTCAAAGACCAACTGGCCTCCACCATTGGATTGGGGTATCCCCTTAACACGGCCAAGGATTGTTTGAGTGCTGGCAAGATCGATGAATCGATATTCGAGAAGCGGCTGCGTTTCCGGTCCTGGATCAGTGGATGCATCTATTTCCAAGGCAAGGCCCCGTATGGTCTGATCGATTGGCATAAGTTTGGGAATCTCTGGACGGTGCTAGCAGATTAATTGCACATGCTATTGAAACGGCAGTTCGAGAATGGTCACGTTAAAGAAGTCATTTTGTGCCACAGTCGTCGACGGAGACGTTTTCAGCTTAAGGGAGTGTGACCCTGGGTTTATGTTGCGAACCACCAGCCCGCTGGCTACGAACGGCTTGTGCGACTCGGTCGTGTCATTGACGCAGCTTTGAACCTGACCAACCCGCGTATCGTCCACCAGCACGTCCATTCCGATGGTAATGTTTTGGCCCGTTGTCCCTGCTGCTGCTCCTGAACCAGAAGCAAAAACCAGTAAGATGCCGCCCGCGGTCGTAAATTGTTTTGGAGCACAGATAATACTGTTTGCCGGAGTCGGGATGGTCGTCGCCCGTTCGTTAACATAGATTGGGCTGACATTCCACATCGGGCTTTTCACGAAGCCTGTGCTCGTAATTCGTAACGATTCCTCCGGCGAGGAATTTGCCGGGCGAGTTGTGCGCAAGAGGATATCGCCAGAGTTAGCGCAAGAGAGATCGGGACGCTTAGCTACCGGTAGAGCGGTATTTTTTAGCGTGAAAGTATTAGCCGTGACGGACTCGAAGGTACTGCTTGCGCCAATGACGGTTCCAGCAAATGCGCGGATAGAAGTTGGCGGGGACTTGAGCGTTCCAGCGGGATCCACCTCGACCGTCGCCAATCTAAGCATCGATGGGGTAACCAAATTAGGCGCCAATAGTTCGAAAGTCGGTTGGTCCTTCATTCGCGTGGCGCCCTCCACACCTGGATCAGTGCTGAGATCGGATTCAACCTCCTTGAGAAAAACCGTGAGCTCGTAGGTGCCCGGTTGTATAAGGGGTTCATTTAGGGGGTAGCGAAACGTCTCCGGGAGCACAATTTCGCATCCTTCGACATCTATCGCTGCGCCCGGGGCAACGATGAGCGTGTTTGTGCCGGGCTCTCCACTGACTTTTAGATCGCTTTCGGCAGCTACTCCCGGTGTGTGGAGCAGCTTATTATGCAAGCGATGGCGATAAAGGTGATATTGCTGCTCGACCTTGAAATCAGCGGCGCGCAAGAATTGCCGGTCGAAATAGTTCATCCGTTTGTTGATGTCGTCAGGCATATCGGTGTGTTTGCTAGTTTCTTTCTCTTGTGTTCGCTTGCATCGCAGAGGGTAGGACTGCTCTCAAAGTCGATTCACTGGTCGTCACCCGACCGGTAGACGGCGGGTTGATCCCAAAATTGTGTCGTTTCACCCACCTGGGCATAAATCTCACCCGCGCGTTCCAAGCCGAGCGGAGACGCCAATTGCATGGTGCTAACGCGGACGCGAAGCTCGTAATATGTGTGGGCCGGGGCCTCGGTTTCCAGAATGTATTGGGCCTCACGGAGGAAAACGTCGATGCCAGCCGGATTTCGCAGCCCGCGGACTGTAGGATCCGGCGTCAAGTCGACGAGGAAAAAGAAGGGAGGCCCTTCTCCAAGGACAGTGTCGACGCCCAAACTTGCTCGGACGCCCAGCTGAAAGACAGCATCGATGTCTGTGTGAGTGCGGGAGAGATCGGTGACAACGACGCGCTCCTCTAAGAGATCATCTTTCAGCCAGGCGCGGAGCATTCCTTCGACACCGGCGCGAGTGCCACGTCGTGGGTAGATATCCACGGCCGTACGCATAAGATGTCGGTTCCAGCGGGCTTTGCGTCTCTCGTACCATGCGTCATCGACCAGTTGGCCCTGGAGATCTGTTTCATTGGCCCGCGGGATAAGCTCGTCACGCAGCGGCAGTCCAATCCAGCTTGCCAGGAAATTCAAGAACGCAGATTCGGGCTCGGCCCGGTATCCGTCCAAGTGAAGCCGTCGGGCGAATTGAGGCGGCGGTGTAAGCTCCGGGTTGAACAAGTCTGGCAAGCCTCCGGCATGAAGCACAATGTCCGAGCCAGGGCTCACCGATCTGGCGAAGTCCGCATCGCGCACGAAAAGGGATGCAGCGCCGGCAGGCCCGGGATAGTCCTCGGCGAGAGTGCTCGAGTCGGCGGTGTTAGTTCCCGCAAGGGTAACGAATGTATTGGCCGGGAACGTTGGTGGTGCCTCGAAAGGGCGTTTCACCTTGATCTCGATTTTCTTTGAATCTTCCTCGAAGGGCGGCACAGAGTCGACGGTGAGGCCGAGGTCTCCGGGGGAAACGCCCTCAATGTCGCTCTGCAGCTCTTCAAATAAGTCCTCGAAAGCTTGAAGGAATCGATTCTGGAAGCTGCGAACGTCTTCCTCTTCTCCGTGTAAAACTTCCGGAAGGTGATCGCGGAATCGAACCGGCCGTGACGAATGATTAGACATCGCGTGTAGTCCGGTTACTCATCTACCACGGTGACGACGAAGCTCTCTTTGAGCTTCACTTCTTCGTCTTCGACTATCGCGGGAAACGGTTCATCCTTCCACTCCACCAGCGGTTTTGCTTGTGGGAAGCGATTGTCGCTGACAAGCAACTCAGAACGCGTCGCCTCGGAAAGGCCGTGCGTCGTGGGAGAGGCATAAGTATACACTTCGGTCCCAGGCACCTTTTTACCAAGCCGCAACTGAGCATCGCGCAGGAGCAATTCGCGGACATGATCGACGCCCGGCAGTCCTTCAATGATGGCATAGAGTTCCGAGCGAAAGATGGAGCGACCGAAGGGCCAACCGTGGCCATCATCGCCACCACGAGTGGGATGAAGAAAATCGCGCACTGCCTTGATGACATTTTGGCGGACGGTCGCCCGATCAAGCCGGCTTTGCCGACCGCGAACTACAGTCGCTTCCAAATGAATCGCTGAGTATTGCGGAGCCAGCACTTGAAGGCGCGTGCAGATCGGGACACGTTCGCGAAGGAACTCATAAACTGTTTGCCTAAGCTCATCGGTCGGCTCTGGCGCGAACTCTGTGGAACTTGCTTCCGGGACAATGACTATCTTGAGCGTGAGCTCGGCTGTGCGCAATCCGGGCGCTGGCATGTCAGGCAAATCCGGAATCACCTCAGCCCGGGCAATTTTTTCGTTCTGGGACGAGGTAGGTCGTGCCAGGATCTGCTGCTCGATCTCATCCTTGGTGATGGCGCGCTCGCGGGCATCCAATTTCTCGCGGACGCGCCGAAATAGCATCTCGGTCGGTTCGCCGGAAGTGCGCGCGACCCCCAGCAGGCTGGCGAAATGTTCCAGCGATCGATCCGGAACACGATTGATCTGATAAATAGCGTTCTCGATCAAAAAGGCGAACAGCTCCATGAACGCGATGCCGGGATCCGAGAAATTGTGGTCGGTCCAGGCGGGAAAATGCTTAGGAATGAGAGTCTTGGCCTCGTCTATTAGCTGGTCGAAAGTTCGGTCGTCGAGAGTGGGAATGGGAAGGGGCATGTTACGACACGGTAGATGAGCTGACGGTGATCCGATGCTGACCGGGGCACACGAGAGAAAGTGCGCCGACATAGACATCAGACGCAGGCGACACTTGCTTGATTTCCAGTGTCGGCAGCGCCGGACCTTGTT
>DATLIT010000111.1:0-2229 GCA_035539295.1 Terrimicrobiaceae bacterium
CTGCGAGGGCGACGGCCAACAGGCAGAAAAAAAGAGTCACACACCTCACGGTAGTCATAATAAAAAAACCGACCCTTAATGGCAACTCTCATTCCGCCCGACGAACTGCTGAGCCTTTACTCTACCGGATGGTTTCCCATGGCGATGGCGGATGGCTCAATTCGTTGCTTTTCTCCGGACCCGCGTGGAATCCTCCCGCTCGAAGGTTTTCATGTCCCCCACGGCGCAAGGAAGGCACTGCGCGATTCGCAATGGGAGGTGCGCGAGGATACGAGCTTTGCGCAAGTGGTTCGCGCCTGTTCGCATCGCCTGGAAACCTGGATTGATGAGACCATTGTCCAAAGCTACATCGGCCTCCATCGTGCAGGCCATGCCCACTCGCTGGAGATCTGGCGGCACGGAATCCTTGTCGGCGGTCTCTATGGAGTCATCATTGGGGGTGCCTTTTTCGGTGAGTCTATGTTTCATCACGTCGCCGGTGCTTCAAAAGTGGCCCTGGTCACGTTGGTCAAACGGTTAAACGAGGCAGGGTTTCAGCTCCTCGATACCCAATGGACTACCCCGCACTTGGTCCAATTTGGGGCGGTCTCGATCCCACGAAGGGAATATCTGCATCGCCTGCAAATCGCGATCCGGGCCACTCCCCACAGCCTCTGGTAGCAATGCGCTCTTCTTTTCCTTTGCGTCCTCGCTTGTCCACCCGCGGGTTCTTCGAAGCTGGGCGGACTGTCGCAGAATCAGAAACTTGCAATCACCGCCTGATCGTCGTTCTGAAAAAGAGCTCTAAAACAACAAACCGGCACTATGAACTATGACAACAGCCGTCTTCAGCACCAAACCTTACGACGCCAAATTCCTCGTCGCAGCAAACGCCAGTGCGGGTCATGAACTTGACTTCTTTGAGGAAAAGCTCAGCCCGCATACCGCCAAGCTGGCGGAAGGACATACCGCGATCTGCGCCTTCGTGAATGACCTCCTGAACGCGCGCACGCTCGATGTCCTCCACCGTCAGGACGTCCGCTTCGTGGCGCTACGTTGTGCGGGATTCAACCACGTCGACCTGCGGTATGCTTCCTCCTTGGGAATCAAGGTAGCCCATGTGCCGGCCTACTCGCCATATGCCGTGGCGGAATTCGCCCTCGCCCTCGTTCTCGCCCTCAACCGTCGAATTCACCGTGCCTATAATCGGGTTCGAGACGGCAATTTCTCCATCGATGGTCTACTCGGTTTTGACCTTTACGGAAAGACGGTCGGTGTCGTTGGAACGGGAAAGATCGGACGCGTGCTCTCAAGCCTTTTTACAGGTTTTAGGGTCAACCTTCTCGGCTATGATCCCTATCAAAACCGCGAATTTACTGATCTCGGCGGCAAGTATGTCGACTTGGACACGTTGTTCACTGAGTCTGACATTATCAGCCTTCATTGTCCGCTGACGCCGCAAACATTCCATCTGATCGATGGGGAAAGCATAGCAAAGATGAAGAAAGGGGTCATGATTATTAACACCAGCCGAGGCGCGCTCGTTGATGCGAGTGCAGTCATTGAAGGATTAAAGTCCGAGCACATCGGCTATCTCGGTCTCGACGTGTACGAACAGGAAGCCGATCTCTTCTATGAAAATCTTTCTGAACGCATCATCCAGGATGACGTGCTCCAGCGACTGGTCACATTTCCCAATGTCATCGTGACCTCTCACCAAGCCTACTTCACCGATCAAGCTCTCGAGAATATTGCCAACACCACGGTTGCAAATTTGACAGCATTCGAACGCGGAAACCCGCTGGTGAACGAAGTCACCGTCGCGATGCTGCATTGAAAGCGCCCGATGGCGCTAGCGGCTTAGAGCGCGGGCCTGCCTGCTAAGTTAGCCCTCTCTTTTTCTCGAGATGAGCGCCTTGGCTTGGGCGAGCGCCTCATCAATCTTGGCAGGTTCTCTGCCACCACCGCGAGCATTGTCCGGACGGCCCCCACCCTTTCCTCCGACAATGGTGGCAATTTGTTGAATGAGTTTTCCCGCCTGAATTCTCGATGTGAAATCGGCGGAAACTGCGGCAGCCAGAGAGACGACACCACGATCGCTCGCGGCCAAGACGACGATGCCTTTAAAAAATTGATTTTTGAGCGCATCGACAATTGCCTGCAAGGCGTCTCCGTCCAACTGGCCCAAGTTGGCAATGATGGTTGGGATACCATCAGTGAGCTCTGCACTCGCAGCGAGTTCCCTTGCGC
>DATLIT010000112.1:0-9230 GCA_035539295.1 Terrimicrobiaceae bacterium
GTGTGAGGTCAAGCGCGGAGCGGATGGGTTGTCGGACACATTGCGCAAGCAACAGCAACCAATGGGCTAATATCTCCAAGCGCGCTTCCCAACAGCCGGGGTGAAGGCGCTGAGCTCCCGCGATTCGCCGGATTGGTCAACACTCCAACTCTCTTCTGCCAGCTGGCCTTCGGTTGAACGATGAAGCGCAGGTCGTATGTTTTGTCATGCCAGCGGCCTTCTTGAGATTTCGCCTTCCTTGGAGGAAGGGTGGTTCGCTGCCCAAGACAAGAGGACCGGGGTCGATCGACCGAACTTCGCGCTTCGATTCCGAGGCGACTCGGTGCTCGCGCCCTCTAGCTCCAGAACTTCCGACAATGCCCACTCCAAAAATCTATGTCTGCGGCGTGCCTGAACTCGAAGCGGCCTTCAGCAATGCCTTCACGCACGTCATTTCTATATGGGACCCTGAATGGATCGATCGAGGCGGAGTCGAGCACCAACTAAAAAAACGACTCGACGGGGAGACAAGGCTGCACATCGCCTATTTTCACGATTGCAGTGTGGAAGAACCTGGCAGAAGACTGCCCGCAGAAGATGATCTTCGCCAGATTCTGACCTTCGCGGCCGACCTCAAGCCAGACGCCCATGTTCTGATCCACTGCTGGGCGGGTATCTCCCGCTCAACCGCCGTAGCTTACGCGATCCTGTGCCAGTTTACGGGTCCTGGTCGGGAATCAGATTGCATCGAAGCAATCCTCGCAGTCCGACCTCAGGCCTTCCCCAACACCTTGATCGTTGAACTGGCCGACCGAATACTCGAACGCGGTGGCGCCATGCGGCAAGCGTGCGACAAGCTCATCTCGAGAGCCTACCTGCGATCTGGAATTGACGACGGATCTTGAGCCTCGTCGCAGAAGACAGATCCGAAGGAGGCTAGGCCCGCTTTGATCGACGCTCCGGAAGCTAAAACCGGCGGGGCCTCGCCATACCCCGCCGGCTCGCTGTCTCCTTTGTTTTTCTGAACGGAAGAAAACGCCTGTTCTTCTAAACAGCTTTCTCGCCGGTTTCGTCAGTCCGGATTCTAATCGCTTCCTCCACGGGGGAAACGAACACCTTGCCATCCCCAATCTTCCCGGTCTTCGCCGCTTTGACAATTGAGCTCACTGCGCTGTCCAAGAGCGCATCGGCAAGCACGACCTCGATCTTGATCTTCGGCAGGAAGTCCACCGTATATTCGCTGCCCCGGTAAATTTCGGTGTGTCCTTTTTGTCGGCCGAATCCCTTGACCTCGCTCACAGTCATTCCCTCGATCCCTAAGTCGGCGAGTGCATCCTTCACTTCCTCCAGCTTGAAGGGCTTAATGATTGCTTCGATTTTTTTCATGGGTGCAAATTTCTCATCGGTTCAGCGCGACTCAGCTGAGGATGTAGCCTTCCTCGCCGTGATCGCTGAGATCGAGGCCTTGAGTCTCCGATTCAGGGGTCGGACGCAGCCCAATCGTAGCCTTGACGATGAAGGCGATGATGGCTGTGGCCACGACGGAGAGGACCATCGTGACGATAACCGCCTTGCACTGATTGAAGAAAAGTCCGTCCTTGAGCCCGGCGATGACGGGGTTGGCCTTTTCACTCGCGAGCAGACCGGTGAGCAGGGCTCCCAAAGTTCCGCCAACTCCATGCACACCGAATGTGTCGAGCGCATCGTCGTATCCGAGGGCCCTCTTAAGGTAAGTAACCGCAAGGAAGGGAATGATTCCCGCAGCGACGCCGATGACCATGGCTCCGCCAGGGGTGACGAATCCGCAGGCGGGGGTGATTACAACCAGACCCGCAACGATGCCGGAGCAGAACCCTAGGACGCTGGGATGCCCCTTGGTAAACCATTCCATCACTGCCCAGACAAACCCGCCCGTCGCGGCAGCAAGCATCGTTGCCGTGAAGGCGTTCGATGCGATCGCATCGGCTCCGAGGGCTGAGCCGGCGTTAAAGCCAAACCAGCCGACATAAAGCATGCCTGTTCCGATCATACACAAGACCATCGAGTGCGGAGGCATCGGCTCCTTACCGAATCCCATCCGCGGCCCGAGAATGAGGCACAAAACAAGCGCCGTCCAGCCCGATGACATATGGACCACCGTGCCGCCGGCGAAATCGATCGCCTTAATGCCGGCGTTTGGATTCAGCGGGCCGCACATGAACCCGCTGGTGGACCAAACCATGTGTGCGAGCGGAAAATAGACCAGAAACATCCAAATTCCTGTAAAAAGCAGGATCGCGCCAATCCTCATCCGTTCCGCGGTCGCACCAAAAATAAGAGCAGGAGTGATGATGGCAAACGTCAGCTGGAACATCGCCCAGACGTAGTCGGAAATCCAATAGTAGCCGGCGCCCACACCACTGGGAGACATCCCATTGAACATGGCGAAACTCAGATCACCAATGAACGGATTTGTCCCGCCAAAGGTCAGACTATACCCGCACAGCCACCAAAGAATCGTCACCAGGCCCGCGATTCCCAGGCACATGGCCAAGATTGAGAGCACGTTCTTTGCCCGAACCAATCCACCATAGAAAAGGGCCAGACCGGGGAGTGTCATGAAGAGGACCAGTGCAGTGGACGCCATTTGCCAGGCGTTGTGACCTGGTCCAGGGACGTTTACCTTCGAGGCCACGTCGGGGGTGCGGGCAGCATTGTTAATGTAGGCTTCCAAGTCGGCCAATCGTTGCTCGACGGTTGGCTCCGCGGCAGTCTTCTCCGCAACGGCAGCTTCGCTAGTGGCTGATGTCTCCTCCGTTGCAGGCGCTTCCTGAGCAGATACCTGGTTTGGTGCGGCGATCGTTGCGGCAACCAGAGCTGCCACGAGTGCCGCCAACAAGGATTTACTGTTACACATGGGTAGTTTGAACGTCTTGATGGTTGTTGCTTGTTTGGGTGAATTTCCGCGCACTGATCCGCGCAGCGGCAACTATAAAGCAATCTGCATGCCAAGCTTTTTCGTAAAGTCTCTTGATGCTGCTATTCAAGCAATTGCGGCGCGCACGAACGGAGATTGTCCAATTTGCAACAGCATCGTCTAGCAGCTGGCGTTTTTCGGCTTCAGAAAAGCCGCGGCACGACTTGTTGACAAATTTATGAGGTCTTAGGCGTGAGATCGGCGCTTCTCCAGCCAACCTTTGAAGAACTCCCAGACAATTGGCAGGACCGAAACAATGATAATGCCGAGAATGACAACCTTGATATTTTCCCGGACAAACGGAAGGTTCCCGAAGAAGTAACCGGCACCGACAAAGATTCCCACCCAGAAGATTGCGCCGGTCACGTTGTAGACGATGAACTTGGCGTAGTTCATCGTGCCGACCCCTGCCACAAACGGCGCAAACGTTCGGACAATCGGCACGAATCGGGCAAGGATAATCGCCCGTCCGCCATACTTCTCGTAAAAAGCATGCGCCTTCATCAGGTATTCCTTTTTGAAGAGCCGGTTCGATTCAAAATGGAAGACCCGTGGTCCAATCCATTTCCCAATGGAATAATTCACCGTATCACCGAGAATTGCCGCGATGAGGAGGACAGGGACGACGATTTCCCAGGCCATCAAACCTTGGGCGGTCAAGGCGCCGACCGCAAAGAGCAAAGAGTCCCCCGGCAGAAAGGGCGTGACCACCAAACCCGTCTCGCAAAAGATAATCAGAAAAAGCACCGCATAGACCAGTGCCCCATAGTTCTGGATGAAGGCGACCAGATGGGTTTCCGCATGCAGGAGGAACTCGATGAATTGCTTCAGGAAATCCATAAAGGACTGAAAGAAACGCCACCGGGTCGGCAATGGGAAGCAATTTCGCAGGCTCAAGTCGAGTTGCAGCCATGCCTTGGCGCGTGTAAGAACATGCCCGGCCTATGCCTCAAACTGCACCAACACGATACCATACTGCTCTCGCCAGTCTGATCTTCCTCAGCCGCTGGCTTCAAGCGCCGCTCTACCTCGGGCTCATCGTAGCGCAAGGCGTCTACGTGTATCATTTTCTCATCGAACTGGGGCACCTTCTCGAGAAGGCTCCGCACATTGACGAGAAAACCATCATGCTCACAGTTCTCGGGCTTATCGATGTGGTCATGATCGCTAATCTTCTCATCATGGTCATCGTCGGCGGCTACGAGACATTCGTTTCGCGTTTGCGCCTCGAGAGCCATCCGGACCAGCCTGAGTGGCTCTCCCATGTGAATGCCGGTGTGCTCAAGGTCAAGCTCGCCACGGCGCTCATCGGCATTTCTTCAATTCATCTCCTCAAAACCTTCATCGAAATCGGAACGCCTGGTGTCACCGAGCAAGCCGTTTTTTGGCAAGTCGTCGTGCATCTCACCTTCGTCGCTTCCGCGCTTCTCCTGGCTTGGACGGATCGGGTGTCGTCGGTGACGGCCGCAGCTGCGCGAAACAAAGGGACACTAGGAAAGGGAGCAAATTTCCTCGAGCTTCCCCAAAGGCTTCCCCTTCCGCGAGGATAATTCGTTCGGGACGACATCAATTTTCTCGGTTTGGTATTGACGCGCGCACCTGGGAACGCCAGTTGCTAGGAAAAACCCATGCTACGTTGCATTTTCCCAACGGTTTGCCTGGCTTTGATCGCAGCCGGTTCGGTGATCTTTGCCCAGGATGAGATTGTGATTGGTGAATACGCCTCGCTTACCGGCGGCAGTGCGAGCTTTGGCCAGTCTTCGCACAAGGGCACTGCTCTGGCGATCGAAGAGATCAACGCCGCCGGAGGCGTTCTCGGGAAAAAGCTTAAACTCATCACCGAAGACGACCAATCCCAGGCCGGTCAGCCGGCGACCATTGTGCGAAAGCTGGTTTCACAAGACAAAGCCGTTGCCATCCTCGGAGAAGTCGCCTCCTCGAAATCGCTCGAAGCCGCTCCGATTTGCCAGCAGAACAAAATTCCGATGATCTCGCCTGCCTCAACAAATCCGAAGGTCACCGAAGTTGGTGACTACATTTTCCGGGTTTGTTTCATCGATCCCTTCCAGGGGACGGTCATGTCGAAATTTGCGCAGTCGAAGGGTTGGAAGAACGTCGCCGTGCTCACCGATGTGAAGCAGGATTACAGCGTTGGCTTGGCGGAGTTTTTCATCAAGGACTTCAAAGAGAGCGGAGGCCAGATCGTAAAGGAGCAGAAGTACTCAACGGGCGACAAAGATTTCAAACCGCAACTTACTTCGATCAAGGCGGCCAAGCCTGATGCCATTTTCGTCCCCGGTTACTACGCCGAGGTTTCCTTGATTGCGAAGCAGGCGCGACTTCTCGGCATTAAAGCGCCTCTCCTGGGAGGGGACGGCTGGGTAGGAGATTCCCTCCTGAAGGTCGCGGGCAACGCGCTGGATGGCTCCTTTTTTTCGTGCCATTTCTCCTCCGCTGACAAGTCGCCGGTCGTGCAAGGGTTCGTCGAAAAATTCAAAGCCAAGTACAACGGTGAAACGCCCGACGACATGGCCGCTCTCGGCTACGACAGTGCGATGATCCTTGCCGATGCCATCAAGCGAGCCGGGAGCACCGAACCTGAAAAACTCCGCGACGCCATCGCCGCGACAAAAGAGCATCAGGGAATTACCGGCAAAATTACGCTCGACGAACACCGCAATGCCAACAAACCCGCCGTGATCCTCACCATCGGAAATGGCGGATTTGATTTTGTCGAAACGGTCGCTCCCTAGCGGCCACATGCTGACGCCTCGTGCGGCTCGCCGCATGCCTGGACAGCGGAAAGATGCCATTGACCGGCGAGAGCAGTCGCCACTTGCTGCGAATAGCAGCGCCAAGAAAGAACCATCTTCACAACCTTTAAAAGGGTGAATTGAATGCGATTGCCTGAGGGATGAAGAGGATTTCGGGGTGAACCCACGCTCTCTGCGGCCCGATGATCGAATTTCTTCAGCAACTCGTTAACGGGCTGGCTCAAGGTTCAATCTATGCCCTCATCGCTCTGGGCTACACGATGGTCTATGGAGTGCTGCGCTTTATCAATTTCGCGCATGGCGATGTTTACATGCTGGGCGCTTTCACGGGCCTCTACGCCGCTCCGCGGCTACTGCAGGCTTTTGGCGGCGGACCCTCCCCCACTGGGGCGACAGCCGTGCTGGTCGTCGCGATGCTCATTTGCGCAATCATCGGGATTCTCATTGAAAGGCTCTGCTACCGTCCTCTTCGCGAGCGGCCGCGGCTGACCGTCCTCATCACTGCCATCGGCGTCTCTCTGTTCATTGAAAATGCCGGCCAATACGCCTTCGGAGCCGAACCCAAGTCCTTTCCGGAAATCATTTCCGATCGCGCCGTTGAAATTCCCGAGTCCCTCGGCGCCCTATCCACTCTGACGATTACGATCGGGCAACTCATCGTTATCGGCGTCACGTTGCTCCTGCTCATTGGTCTCAGAGCGACCGTCCTGCACACGCGGCTCGGCATGGCCATGCGGGCCTTATCGTTCAATCCGCTGGCTGCTTCGTTGATGGGCGTCAATGCGGACGTCGTGATCTCCTTTACCTTCGCTCTAGGCTCCGCCCTCGCGGGGGCCGCCGGCATTCTCACCTCGATTCAGCAACCGAGCATCGATCCGTTGATGGGAGTGAACGCCGGACTGAAGGCCTTCGTGGCTGCTGTGCTCGGAGGTATTGGCAACATCCCTGGAGCCGCTCTTGGTGGAGTGCTGATCGGCTTTCTGGAAGCACTCGTTGTCGGGTACATCAACCCAACCTACCGCGATGCCATCGTTTTTGCGGTCCTCATTGTGATTCTCCTCCTCAAACCTTCCGGTCTCCTCGGCAAAGCCGAAGGCGAAAAAGTATGATCGGCCGCCCCAAAGTTCTGCTGTTGGTCACATTGGTGGCTTGTGCGGTGCTCTCCAGTTTTGCCGACGAGATCAACCCCTACTATTACGACGTCATCATCGGCATCGGCATAAATATCATTTTGGCGGCAAGCCTCAACCTGATCAACGGATATACGGGCCAGTTTTCGCTGGGACACGCCGGCTTCATGGCGGTCGGCGCGTACTCGTCGGCCTGGCTTAGCTTAACCTTCGGCTATAGCTTCGGATTGGGAACCTTTGCCACTACGACCGCCTACTTTCTCGCGCTCGTCGCCGGAGGGCTGATGGCAGCGCTGGTCGGTCTTGCCGTCGGCATTCCCTCGCTGCGCCTGCGTGGCGACTACCTCGCGATCGTCACCCTCGGCTTCAATGAAATCATCAAAGGGATTATCCAAAATGCCGAGCCGCTCGGCGCCCAACGCGGTCTCGGCGGGATGGTCCAGCATACCAATTTTTTTTGGACCTTTGCCTTTGCCGCCCTGACCGTTTACGTCGTGCTGAGCCTTGTTCACTCCACCTACGGAAGCGGTTTTCTGGCCGTGCGAGACGATGAGATCGCCGCCGAAGCCATGGGCATCAATACGACCAAGTACAAGGTGCTTGCCTTTGTCGTTGGAGCATTTTTTGCCGGTGTCGCCGGCGGATTGTACGCCCACTTCAAACAATTCATCCACCCTGAAGGATTCAATTTCCTGCGCTCGTTCGACATTGTCGTGATGGTGATACTCGGTGGGATGGGCAGTACCGTCGGAGTGTGTTTGGCTGCCGTGCTCCTGACGATCCTTCCCGAGTGGCTGCGCATGGTCGACGACTATCCCTGGCTGCCGGAGTGGCTTCGCCCGATCACTGAAAATCGGATGATCTTGTATTCGCTGCTCCTCATTATTCTCATGCTCACACGTCCTCAAGGACTCTTCGGGGCGGAGAACTTCAGGCGAAAGGCGGCATGAGCTCCCCTTTGCTGCAACTCGAAGCAGTGACGATGCAGTTCGGCGGCCTGCGCTGCATCTCCGACTTCTCCTTCTCTGTCGAGGACGGGCAGCTCGTGGGACTGATCGGACCGAACGGCGCAGGAAAAACGACCGTTTTCAACCTGATCACCGGCGTCTACAGGCCAACCGCTGGCAAGATCGCCTTTGCCGGCAAGTCCGTTATCGGCCACCGCCCCTACCGCATAACCGCTCGCGGCATCGCCCGGACATTTCAAAATATCCGGCTCTTCAATTCGCTAAGTGTTTTCGACAACGTCCGCGCCGCCTGTAATATGCATCTTCGGCACGGAATTTCCCACGCTCTGTTGCGCGGAACCGGATTCGATCGCGAGGAGCGCGAGATTGACTCCCACATCGTTGAGCTCCTCGAGATCTTTGGGCTGACCGCGGAGCGTAATTCATCCTGCCGTGCCCTCCCCTACGGTGATCAGCGCCGACTGGAAGTTGTTCGAGCTCTCGCCACGCGTCCAAAACTTCTCCTGCTCGACGAGCCGGCTGCAGGGATGAACGCGACCGAGAAAGTCGAGTTGATGAAGCTGATCCGATTTACGCAGGAGAAATTTGGCCTTGCCGTTCTTCTCGTCGAGCATGACATGAAAGTCGTGATGGGTATCTGCCAAAGAATTGCGGTGCTCGACTACGGCAAGAAGATCGCCGAGGGGACCGCGGACGAAATCCAACATGACCCTAAGGTGATCGCCGCATACTTGGGAAAACAAACCCATGCTTGAACTTCGCGACCTCGAAGTCTGCTACGGATCGATCAGCGCACTGCAGGGAGTCAGCGCCAAGGTCGAGAGGGGAAACATCGTTACACTCGTGGGAGCAAATGGAGCTGGCAAGACGACTACTTTGCGCACCGTTTCAGGCGTCGTGAAGGCCCGAGCGGGCAAAATCGTCTTCGATGGCGAGGAGATCACCAATTTGGCGCCACACAAGATTGTCGCGCGTGGCATCGCGCAAGCGCCTGAGGGCCGAATGATCTTCGCCAATCTAACCGTGTTGGAAAATCTTCGGATGGGCGCGTACCTTCGACGCGACACGAAGGGCATCGCAACCGATCTCGAATACGTCTTCGGAATTTTCCCTCGCCTTAACGAACGCGAAAAACAAACCGCGGGAACTCTAAGCGGCGGCGAACAACAGATGCTGGCCATCGCAAGAGCTTTGATGAGCAAGCCAAAATGCCTGATGCTCGACGAGCCTTCGCTCGGAATCGCGCCGATCCTTGTTCAAACAATTTTTGAGAAGATCCTCGAGATCAATAGAACGCTTGGACTGACGATCCTGCTGGTCGAGCAGAACGCCAATCTTGCGCTCGAGATCTCCCATTACGGCTACGTGCTCGAGGCCGGCCGCGTCCTCTTGCATGACCGCTCAGATGCCCTTCGCCAAAACC